>JANRLG010000240.1:0-8404 GCA_033762835.1 Thermoanaerobaculia bacterium | reverse complement strand
CCATCAGCCGCGGAAACGGGAACAGTCACCCCGAGCGCGAGCACGAGCACCACGAGACCAAGACGACGCATGGCTTCCTCCTCGAATCCCAAATGCCCCGGGAGGGGCGCGTTCTAGAAAGGGTGGCTTCGTTTGGCGGGGCCGTGGTCGGACGGAGCTGTTTTTGCTGGCTTCGGCTTCTGTGCTCCCTGGGCGGAACAATCTGGGACGGCGAAGGACGCGCGGGCGGGGCCGCCCTAACGGCCCTCTACGCGTCGCCCGACCCGGCGGAGCGAGGCTCTTCCTCATGGCGCCCGTGAGGTGCAGCGGATGCGGAAAGTCGAGCCGATTCCCGAAAGCGGCGCTGGATGGCACCCGGAGTTCGGGTTTTGCCCTGGCTCTCCGAGCTTGTCATTCACCCTCCCGCGCCTCGCCGTCCGGGCGGAAGTCGTCCCCGAGCCCGGCGGCCGTCACCAGATAACGCGGCGAACCGGCGTCGACCTCGATCTTCTGGTGCAGACGGCGAACGAGCTGCTTCAACAATTGGCGGTCGCCGCTAGCACCTTCGCCCCAGACGTGGAGCAGCAGGCGCTCGCTGGGCAGCACCTGGCCGGCGTTGGCGAGGAGCAACTGGAACAGGCGGAACTCGAGATGGGCCACGCGGACGGGCGAACCGCCCGCGCGGCTCACCGCCTGCATCTCGATGTCGAGGGCGAAGTCGCCCGCGAGAAGCGGCGCCGGGCGCTGAACACGGCGCCCCGCTGATGATCGCCTCCGCGCATCCCCTATCTATTTGATAAAGCATGCTTACTATTCTGCCGCGACTCAAAAGGGCGGAACGGCCGGATCGCTGGGCTTGATGACCATTTGTACCTCCTTACGGGTACTCCCTATTACCGGCAGTCGATGCGACTGCCTTCAGGTCTAAGGAGTACCGCATGAGCCCGCGCAATTTTCCTCTGGCATTCTTGTGTCTTCTACTATTTTCAAGCCTTCGGATGGAGGCGCAGAGTTCCTGTGGCTTCGATCCTACCCCCTACTACGAGAAGCTCTCCAGGTTAACCAACGAATACATCAACACAGCGACACGAAAAGACTCCATCACCGTTCCGATCGAGGAATCGCTCGCTGGCACGACGGGAACAAGCCCAGTTGAAGAGATCTGGTACGTTCCCGCAAATCCCGGATCTTCAACTGGACCTCTTTACCGGCACTACAGCTCAAGCCGCCGAGAGACGCTTGACGACCCGTCGAGCCCATTCACAGCACTTCCGGGTTATTCCCAACAGCGCGTGCTTGGGTACCCTTATACGGCTCGAGTTCGAGATGGCGTGAAGCCGATGAGTCGATACGTAAACGTGACCACCAACGACTATCGGACATGGCTCCAGAGTCAAGCCCCATCTGGTTTCCAGCCTAATGCAACCTGGTGGGCAACTGGAGCCACCCCTCGGCTCGGCTATGAACGCTTCGCGAACAAGCTCCTCTACACCGACGTCTACGCGGCAGCCTACGACAAATACGGAATGAATAATTCTTACCTGAAGGTAGACATAAACAAGATTTGGGGCAATGGCATCGGCCGAATCACACACTTGGGCACCGGCCGACAGATCGTAATTCCGGGCATTGGCGAGATGGTTCAAACTACGCTGCGCTTCAACCCGCCGGAAGGACTGCCGGCAGGCTGTATCCAGCCTAACCCTACTCAATCTGGCGGCACGCACTGCGGGGTCAACTATGGCGAGACTCGAGCCTGGGCAGGTTCGCCAGTTGTCTCCGTGGTGGGGCCCTCGGCTACCGAACCGTACACTCTGACTTCGGTCGTCCGGCCTCTGGAGTTCTGCTCTTCGATGGACTTTCCGGCTAACTGGGACGATACCAACGGCCGCACTATCCTCGCTTGGGACGGCTACATCGAGAGAACCGAGACCCTGAGTTGCAGGGTGAACGGCACGCTCCAGAGGGATGTCCTCAAGTCTGCATCAAGGCTCAAGCTCGTCGATCATTCCAGTCTCACAAGCATCACGACCTCTCAAACGAACACTCATTGGCTGGACCTGCCGAGCTACGGCGATCCGAGAACCAACGGCATCCGACTGGCATGGATCAACCTCGATACCGGCGCCGAAGAAGTGGTCAACTACTACAACGGTGGCGTGGTCAGCTGGAATCAGACCTACGTCAAGGACAATGTCAACCATCGCTTGGCACTGAGAGTCTCGAGCGCAAATGGTGCCTTCGCCACGGGCATAGCCCGCTTGGACAGCGCCACGAGTGCCACAGACCGCACGGAGGTAACCCTGCGGTGTACGGACCCGGGCAACGTACCCTGCAATCCGAATCAGACTCAACTGATCATCAAGGTCACCCGCAGATCTAACAGTGTCGTAAAAACCACCTACAATACTCCCCTTGAGTCCTACATGGTCGTGAACTCTCAGGCTGTGACAACGCAGCGCCTCCTTGACCTGAAAGTCGATGGCGGCGACTGCCTGAACTGAGAGCCTGCGTGCTGGGCCACGTGCGAGCGTGGCCCTCTTTCGCTAACAGCATAGAATCCTGCTCGTGAGTCTTCTGCTTGACCTTTCGCCCGGTCTAGGCTTTGTCTTGATAGCCTCGGGCATAGCCAGGATTTTCCGTAGTTACTTCGACACCATACCCTTGCGGGTCTTCGCCTTCTGTCTAGTCCTCATTCTTCTGCGGTTCGGACCGGAACTCTTCGCAGGAAGGAACCCGCTACCGCTCCAACTGATTGCGGATACTTGGCCCTATGCTGGTTCGGTGCGAACCGATGGTCGGGGAAACTCGGTGCAGGCCGATCTACTGTTCGAGGTGGCTCCGCTCCGCGATCTTGTTGCCGAAGAGATTCGTGGTGGTCGGTGGCCGCTGTGGAATTGCCGCTTTGGTACGGGCATGCCGCTCCTGGGAAATCCACAGGCGCAAGTCCTTGAGCCGACAGCTCTCGTTAGCGTACTTTGGGACGCCCCTCGAAACGTCGGCCTCACCGCCTCTTTGCGCCTGTTCCTGGTCTTCGTCTTCGTGTTCGCTGTTGGGCGCCGACTCGGGCTTGGAATTCTCGCCAGTACATTCGGTGCGGTTGCCTACTCTTTCGGCGGCTACCTTTCTCTTTGGCTCGGTTGGCCGCTGGCCGCTGTTGCCGTCTGGACTCCTGGAGTCCTGTACGGTTTGCTGCTTACGATCGATCGCGGACATCTCTCCGACATCGTACTCGCTAGCTTCTGCGGCGGAGCTTTGCTGGCCTCTGGGCATCCCGAGACTATTCTCTACTCGGCCCTCGGCTGTGCTGCCTTCGGCTTCTGCCGGCTTGCTCTCGCTAAGAGCCGAAAGTTGCCTTTGTGCCGCCTAGCCCTGGTTGGAGGCCTAGCCTTCGCGCTCGCTAGCCCCGCTTTGCTCACAAGTATCGAGCTTCTTCCTCAGACCTTTCGTCACGAGCTCCTCTCCCGTCGAAATCAACGACTCGAGATGGGGCACGCGCCCAGAGTTGTCAGTCGATCGCTCCGCGAATCGGCCACCTTGACCGCTCGCCAAGTGATTCCCGTGATTTCTGCCAAGGCGCTCGGCAGCGATCGCACAGGCACTTTCGTTGGGGCTTCGATCGGGGATCGCCCCGGAAGCGGTTTCCCAGGGACCGTAGCGATCGTGCTAGCGGCCTGCGGCTGGTTCGCTTCTGGGCGACGTCGGCCTCTGGAGGCGTACTTCTTGGCCATTGCACTTGTCGCTCTGGCCCTGGTGGCGAAGCCTCCCGGTCTCCCGCCAGGCTTTGCTGAAATCCCGATCTTGTCTTCCCTCCCGAATCAATGGAGCCGCGCGGTCTTGTGGTTTAACTTGGGAATCGCGATGACCGCAGCCTTCTCTTTCGATCGGTGGTGGCGCGGCGACCGCTTCGGTCTTAGCAAGGGAGCTGGCGCCGCGGCCCTCGCCTTGCTTTTCGGCAGCCTGGCCTTTGTCGGGCCTGGTTTGGGTCTCGATGGGCGTTGGTTGACGGTCCAAGCATTGCTGGTGGCTCTGACGGCGGTGTTCCTTGCCTCTTCGCCCTCGTCAACGAAGGGCGGAGCGTTGTTGACGCTCGCGACGCTCGAATTAGTTCTCCTATTCGGTGGCGACTTTTCCCGGATGCCGACTGGGCAGCACTTGCCCACGCCTGGTTTGTTGGCGGAGCTCAACCAGAGGGCGGTGCATGAAGCCCCTTTTCGAATTGCCGCACTCGGTGAGGTCTTGCCTCCAAATCTCGCCTCTTTGGCTGGCCTTAACGACCTCCGGGTTTCCGATCCCGCGCGTCCGTGGGCTCCCCACCAGATTCTCCGACCAGTGATCGCCGATCTTCGGCGGGTTGGCGACCGGTTCGAGCGGGCGGATGCCCCTGTTCTGCAGAGCCTGGGAGTACGTTATTGGATCGTGCCTCCCGGAAAACGGCTGCGTGCTCCTTGGAAACGGGTGTATCGATCCCGCGAGGGCTCGATCTATGAGCACCTCGACGCGCTTCCGATCGTCTTCATTCTTCCGCTAGAAGATATCAGCGAAGGCGAAGAAGCGGATCTTTCGAGTATAGAGCCGGGGCGGATTCAAGATGCAGCAACCTTGGGCCTGGCTTCGGACCATTGGGCGCTTTCGGCATCTTCTAGTGAGGCGACAGCCATCCTGACCTCGATTTACGACGATGGCAACTGGCATGTGCTTTTGGACGGCGTAGCCGGGGCGAGGGTCAAGATCCATGGGAGCTTTGTAGGAGCGAAGGTTCCTCCTGGGGTTCGGCGTTTGAACTTGCTCTATCGGCCGCCGGCCTTTGTTCTAGGAGTCGCCTTTATCGCTTCCGCTCTGGCTGTTCTTGCGGCTGTCCTCTGCCGCCCTCGGGCGCTACCGCTCTGATTCCACCCGCCCCAAAACCCCCAGCGCCTTCTTCCCAAGATCCAGCGTGAACACCCGGCAACCGTCCGGGCTGACGAGGTAGTAGTCCCGCTTCGGCGTCGCCGTAGCGAGTGTCTCGATCTGCCGCTCATTCAGGCCGAAGGCGCGGTAGGCGTCGGCGACGGCGGGTTCTCGGGCGGCTGGGTTCGGGAGGTAGATCCGAGTCGGGGCGTTCTCGAGCAGGACGTTCCGGAGACTGGACTCGAGGAAGGTCGTCAGGTTCTGGGCGACGAAGACGACGCCGGTGTTCTTTTTGCGCAGCTCGAGGACCCAGGCTTGGAAGCGTTCGGCGAAGAGGGTGTCGTGGAGGTAGCCGGCGACCTCCTCGATGGCGAGAAGGGTCGGGCGGCCGTCGAGGCGGCGCTCGAGCTCGGCGAAGAGGTGGATGACGAGCGGGGCGACGACGCGGCGTTTCAGGGGTAGGACGCTCTCCATCTCGAAGACCTGAAAGCGGCTTTCGCGGATGGGTGAACGCTCGGCGTCGAAGAGTTCGGCGTAGGCGCCGCCGATCGTGTAGGGCTCGAGGGCGCGGCGCAGATCGCGGTCCTGGAGTTTGACGGCGAGGTTGGTGAGGGTCCGGGTTTCGGACTCCGCCAGGTGGCGCAGGGCCTTGGCGAGGCTGGCGCGTTCCGCGGGTCCTACCTCCTGGCCGGCGGCGGCGAGCAGGTCATGAAGCCAGTCGTGGGCGCGTTGGAAGTCCTGAGGCGTATCGAGGTGGGCCAGCGGGGAAAAGTGGGCGCCGGCCTCGCCGCCGATCGCCAGGTCGTAGTGCTCGCCGCCGGCCGCCTGGACGAGCGCCTGCTGCGAGCGGCCTTTGTCGAAGCTGAACACCTGGGCGTCCGGGTAGCGAAACCACTGGGCGAGCAGAAGATTCAGCAGGACGGACTTGCCCGAGCCGGTCGGCCCGACGATCAGGGTGTGCATGACGTCCTGGGCGGAGAGGTTCAGAGCGAAGGGCGTCGAGCCGGTGGTCGAGACGACCACGTGGGGCGAGTGCTGGCGAAGGCGCGGGTGCGGGTGGCGCTCGGGACCGGCCCAAACCGAGGTGACCGGTGCGAGGTCGACGAGCGCTCGGAGCGAGACGATCGGCCGGCGGACATTCGAGCGGCCTTCACCAGGTAGGGTGCCGAGGTAGGCCTCGAGCGCGTTGGTTTCCTCGATCCAGGCGCCGAAGCCGCGGTTTCGGAGCTCCTTGAGGATCAGGCCGGCACGCTGAAGAGCGAGGGCACGGTCCTCGGCGGCCACGGTGATCACGGGCGTGAGCTGGCCGAAGGGCATCTGCTCGCGCTCGAGCACGAAGAGCGCGTCGTCGGCGTCCTGAGCCAGCGCGGGCGCCACTCGGTCGCCGAAGGTGGGCTTCTGGGTGACGCCGCCGGTCAGCATGGCGAGGACGTCCTTGAGCCGGATGCCGGCGGTGGACCAGCGCGAGCGCGCTCGCTCGATCGCCTTGCGGCCGGTGGCCGGGTCGAAGGGCAGGAAGCGGAAGGTGGCGCGGAGGGGAAAGCCGAGCTCGTGGAGAAAGTCGAAGGTGCCGGGCGAGACCGATTCCGGAAAGCCAGCGATGGCGATGGGCACCAGGTGGGTCTCGGCGAACCGCAGCTCGGTCCCGGCGTGGAGGTCGCCGGCCGCGAGCAGAGCCTCGAGCGAGACGGCGTGGTGAGTGGGAACGTTGATTCGATGCAGCCGACCTGTCAGGCATCGATAGAGATGATTGGCGGCCTCGCAGGTGCCGAGCCGCTCGAGCCGGAGCACGGCGCCGAGCACGGAGGTGACTTCCCCGACGCGGGTCGCGACGTCCTCGAGCGCGGCCGGCTCGTCGAGGGAGCCCGGGTGCCAAGTGAAGGCGATCACCTGCACGGAGCGGTAGTGTTCGCCGACTCGCTCCCAAGCCTGGCGGCGATCGTCGTCAAGCTCGCGGGTGAACGGGTCCGGAAAGGCGCCGAGGGCTGGGTAGCGCGCCGCGGGGACTCGGAAGAGGTCGAACAAGACGATCCAGCCGTCCCCAAGCGGTCGGAGTGCACGGACGACGGCATTCGAGAGCCCCTCGAGCTCGGCCGTGGTCGCCGAAGCGAGATCCGGGCCGCGGAACCGGTAGAAGGCGGTCAAAGCTCCGTCGACGTTGCGCAGCACACCGTCGGCAGCGAAGCGGTCCCAGGGAAGCAGGTCGAAAAGCGCCTTCTCGGCGCGGTGGGCGAGCATGGCGTTAGAACGTCCGCGGGGCGTTGGGTCGCAGGTCGCCGAAACGAGCCCGCGCGAGGTAGGTGCCGGCGCGCTGCACGTGCCGGCGGAAGACGGCGAAGGCTTGGGGATCGGTACGGTTCCAGCGGCGTAGGCGCGGGAAGCCGACTAGCACGATGCCCGCAGCGAGAGTCGGCGTCGTCAAGTTTGGCCGGAAGGCGAAGACGAGCGCGAGCACGATCGCCACGAGCAGGATCACGAGCTCGCGCTCGATGCCGGACACGAGCACCGGCCGAACGAGCGACGGGTAGAGCTTGGTCGCCATCGCCAGTCACATCACCGTCGCGGTGACGCCGAGGGCCGAGAGCAGCGTCCCCAGAGCGATCACGATGCCCATGGCGACGACGCCCTTGAGCATGCGGAAGACGCCGCGGTTGTCGTCCGAAAAGGCCCAGTACAGAGCACCGACGGCGATGGCGATCAGGAGGATCGCGGTCGCGGTCGGGCCGGTGATGTTCGTCTTGAGCGTGTCCAGAATGCCGTTCCAGGGCAGGTTGCCCGTGGTGGTGCCGGCGTGGGCGAGCGGGGCGACGAAGAGAGCAGCGAGAGTCATGAGACGGCGCATGGGGTTCTCCTTTCAGGGGTTCACGGATCGACGGTGGAAAAGAGTGCGGCCCGCCGGCTGACCGGGCTTGGCCCGCGGGTCCGGCTCGAAGATCGATTCGACGAAGCGAAGGTGGCCGGCGCGCTGCACGTGCACGACGCGATCGACGGCCGACACCACCCGCGAAAACGGCATGGCGACGCCCGACTCGGTGACCAGGTCGTGGAGCCGGTGAAGTGCGTCCGGCGCGGAGTTCGCGTGGAGCGTGCAGACGCTGCCCGGGTGGCCGGTGTTCGAGGCGCGCACGTAGTCGACGGCTTCGGAGCCACGCAGCTCGCCGAGGATGATCCGGTCCGGGTTCAACCGCAGCGCCGCGCGAACGAGCCGAGTCATGGTGATCCCGCCCGATTCGGAGGTGAGCAGCCGATTGACGTTCGAAGCGGGCGGCAGCATCAACTCCCGCGCACCCTCCTCCACGATCACCAGCCGCTCGGCCGGAGACGCCTCGAGCAAGAAGTTCAGCAGCGCCGACGCGAGGACCGTCTTGCCCGAGCTGGTGCCGCCTGAGATGAGGATCGTCTTGCGATCGAGCACCGCCCGCTCGAGTAGCTACCGCGCCGCTCCCGGCACCGAGCCCGTCGCCTCGAGCTCCTCGAGGCGCAAGATCCGCGTCGGCGGCCGGCGAAGGCACAAGATCGGCGCCGCCGAAACCGG
>JANRLG010000239.1:0-15965 GCA_033762835.1 Thermoanaerobaculia bacterium | reverse complement strand
ACGCGGTCGTCGAAGCTGAAGATGTTGGTGAAGAACATCCGATAGTCGTCCCGGCGGGGTTCGAAGAGCACCAGATCCCGGCCGGGGTAGTTCTTCTCGTAGGCCGCCATGCCGGTGACCAAACGCGAGTGGATGAGCGTCCGGAAGGTTTGGGAGAGCACCGTCGGCAAGCCGCGGTCGATCAGGTGCCCGCGCTCCATGACCCCCTCCTCCACCGCGCGCACGGTGTCGACGGGTACCAGGGGGTTGATGCAGAGTAGAAAATCGACACCCTCTTCGAGCGCCACCGAGGCGTGGAGGGTCTTCAACAGCACGCCGTCGACGTAACAGCGACCGTCGATTTCGACCGGCGGGTACAGCCCGGGCAAGGCGGTCGAGGCCTGAACAGCGCGCGACACCGGCACGTGGTCGGCTCCCGGAGTGCCGAAACGGATCGCCTTCCCGGAGTCGAGATCCGCCGCGACGACAATCAGCTTCGAGCCGAGCTCGCGAAAATCGTCGGAGCGGCCCGGGCGCGTCCAGATGTTCTCGAGGTAAGCGCGGATCGGCTCGTTGTCGAACAACCCCACCGGCAGCGCCCGCGACAGGCGCAGGAACGAAGCCGGCAAGCTACCCTTCCACGGAAAGCGCAGATAGTCGGCGAGGGCGCCGGTGACGAGGCCGGGCAGCATCAGACCGCGGCGGACCCATTCCGACACCGAAGGCGTCAGGAAGGTCTCGGGCACGAAGGGGTGCTCGCCGGGTTCCCGCGACACGATCGCCCGACACAACTGGGCGGTGTCGAGGCCATTGACCAGGCAAGCGCCCACGAAGGCGCCTGCCGAGACTCCGACGTAGACATCGGCGTGGTTGAAGTCGAAGCCCTCGAGGGCCTCGTCCAGGGCGCGCAGGGCGCCGATTTCGTAGATCGCTCCCTCGGGCCCGCCGCCCGCGAGGGCGAGCCCGATCTTCTTGCGGGGCGACGCTGCCGCCCCCTGGCCGGTGGCTGCCATGTCGTTCGGAATCAGGCGTCGGAGGTCTTCTTGGGGGCGGACTTCTTGGCCGCCGCGGGTTTGGCGGTGGCGTCCTTGGGGGCGGCCGGCTTCTTGGCGGCGGGGCTCTTGGCGGCGGCCGGCTTCTTGCCGCCCAGGGCCTCGAGCTTGGCGTTCAACTCTTCGACGCGCTGGGTCAGACGGTGGATCTCGTCCCGACTCGGCACGCCGAGACGCTCCAAAGTCGAGCTCACCTGCTCGTCGACGGCCTTGCCGGCTTCACTCACCGCCGTTTCGACCCGGCTCTTGGTGGTCTCGGCGACTTCCTCGAAGCGCACCCGGGCGCGCTGCGCGGTCTCTTCGACCCAGGGCCGGTTCTTCTCTTCGAATTCCTGGCCGCGGGCCACGAGCTTCTTGAACAGCTTGCTGCCCTCTTCCTCGGCCGCCGCCAGCGCTCCGAGGCCGGCCAGCCAGACGTTCTGGGCGACGTCCTTGAGCTCCTTCTGGATGTCCTTGGCCTTCTTGCCGTCTTTCTTCGCCATGGCAAACCTCTTTCTGGTCTGGGGGCCTAGAGTTCCGATTTCTTCTTGCGCGCCGGGCGGGCGACCCGCTCGGTACGGCCGGAGGCGCTGGGGGCGTCGAGGTCCTGGAGGGATGCTTCGAGCTGCTCGAGCCGCTGCTTCAGAAGCCCCATCTCTTCGCGCGCCCGGCGCACCGGGCCCAGGCGATCGATCGAGGCTTCGACGAAGCGGCCAACCTTGGCCTGGACCTGTTCGACGCCCTGGGCGAGCTTCTTCTCGCCGATCCGCACGAGGTCGTGCAGCAGATCGCTGGGCAGCTCGCGCGAGCCGCTGCGACCTTCTTCGAGAATGATCTGCGTCAGGGTTTGGGAGGTCACGTCGGCCGTGGTCGCGTTGTCCACCACCCGAACTTCCTGGCCTTCGCGCACCCAGGCCGCGATGTCCTCGAGCGAGACGTAACGGCTCTCCTCGGTGTCGTAAAGCTTGCGGCTCTCGTAACGCTTGATCAACCGGACCATCCGAGGGCGTCTCCTTTCGCCGGGCGGCGCCGGCTAGAGGACGATCATACCGCGATGCGGCATGAAAGTTGACACATCGCGTCAGGCCTCACCGGCACCCGCTTCGCGCCCCGTGCCGTCCGCTTGTTGCTCGAGGGCCTCGCGCAGCCGGCGCACCTCGGAGCGCAATTTCTCGATCTCGTCGGCTTCCCGTTCGTCGGTGGGTTTCAGGAACCAGGAGGCGACGAAACCCGAGAAGATACCGAACAGGCCGACGCCCGTGATCATCAGCCCGACCGCCACCACCCGCCCCTCGGGGGTGATCGGAAAGCGGTCGCCGTACCCCACCGTGGTCACCGTCGCCATGGCCCACCACAGGGCGTCCTCGCCGGTCTTGATGTTCGATTCGGGCAATGTCTCGAAGTGCAGCATCGCGATCGCGGCGGTGACGATCAGCATCAGGGTGACCAGACTCGCCGCCACGATGGCGCCGTCCGCCCGCCGCCGCAACACGAACTCGGCCAAGATCTGGGCCGAGCGCACGCCACGGAGGACGCGCAGGATCCGGAAGATCCGCCCCGCGCGACCGAGCCGCAGGTAGTCGACCGGCGGGATCGACGAGATGAGGTCGAGCCAGCCCCAGCGGAAGAAGTAACGCCAGCGGTCGGGGGCGCGGACGAAAGCCTGGACGAAATCGCCGAAGAAGACCAGGCATACCGCCCAATCCGCGAGGCGCAGCACCTCGTGGGCCTCGGGACTGAGCGGCAACAACACCCCGGCGGCCAAAAGCGCCAGGGCGAACAGGCTCAGGACGAGCATGAAAAGGAGATAGAGCCCCGGCGGCTCGGGCGCGCGCTTCATGGCGGGTGGCGTGAGGTTACCGTGGAGTCACCAGCAGCTCGATGCGTTCTGCCGGTGCTGAGCTCAACTGCACGCCGTAGCGCCGACCGGCGACGAGCGGAAACTCGACGATCTTGACCAGCCCAGGGCAATCGGTCCGCATGTCGAAGCCACTGGCCGCGACGATGGACCCGGTGGCGAGGTCCACTACGTCGAACCACAAACGCACCGCCGCAGAAATCGCCCAAGTGCCGTCCTTGGGCGGCTCGAGCAGCAACCACCCGGCCCGAAACGGCCCGCCGGGGAAGCGCTTGCCCGGCGCCGGCACGAGCGTGACCTCGGCCTCCGGCGCCAGCGCCACTCCCAACCGCTGCCCCGCCTCGACCCGCGGCGCTGCTTCCGCCGTCGCCCCCGCCACCACCTCGAGGGCCGGCGCCGCGAGCAACCCAAGCTCCTTCTCCACCGGCAGCCGATATCCCGCACAACCCTCCGCCGCCCGCAACGCGGTCGCGGGCAGGAGCGCCAGGAAGAGCAGGACGGAGACGCGAATCACGGCGGGGAGTCTAGCAGGCGTCGCGGCCGGTTCCGCCCCACCGTCCCGGGCGGCTGGCCGAAGCGGCGACGGTAGCTGGTCACGAAGTGGCTGAGGGAGCCGAAACCGACGGCGTGACAGGTTTCGGTCACGGTGGCTCCGGCTTGGAGCCGGGCGGCGGCGGCTTTCAGGCGGACTTCGACGAGGTAGCGGTGGGGCGGTTGGCCTTCGAGCTCGCGGAAGATGCGGGCGAAGTGGTAGAGGCTCATGCCGCATTCGCGGGCAAGTAGCGACAGGGAGACGGGCTCGGCGAAGCGGGCGTGGATCAGCTCCTTGGCGCGCTCGAGGCGGTGGGCGTACCACGCCAGTTGATCGGCCCGAAACAGTGGCCGGTCGGGGCCGCGAGCAGGGGCCAGGGTGGCGAAAAGCTCCCCGGCGAGAGCTTCGGTGCGGGCGGGATCGCCGGAGTCTCCGAGCGCCCGGCGCAGATAGGCTCGCCGATTGGTCAGCGGCAGGACGCCCGCGACCTCCGGGACGCCTTGGCCGCGCAGACTCTCGACGGCACTTTCCGAATAGCGGACGACCAGGCAGCGGTCCTCGGGATACTCGTCGTCGTGCCGGCAGGCGAACGGTAACCCGCGGGTGGTGGCGAACAGGTGGTGCGCCGTGACCGTCCGCCAGACCCCGCCGACGGCGGCACGAAAGCTGCCGTGGTCAACGAAACACAGCGCGTGGGAGACGGCGCGTTCCTCCTCGGGATCCTGATGGGCCACGCCGGGCACGTGGTCGAAGCTCTCGAGTGCAACCGCGGGGGTCCGGACGAGGGGCGTCACACGGTTCACGAGCGGATCATCACCCATCCAACCGGGCCTTGGCGCTCCCTTGGTTCCACTTGGCAAGAAACCGCAAGCCCCGTGGCCCCGGGGAGAAGTAGATTGCCGCGCGAGGAGATCCCCATGAACAAGACCTTCCGCTGGCTGCTGCCTCTCGTCCTGTCGCTCGGTATTCTCCCCTCACCCGCCCACGCCGCGAGCCCCGACCCCGAGGTCCTGCGGCTGCGCGAGCAAGCTTGGCGCGCTTGGTTCGCCGGCGACGAGGCGGCCCTGCTCGCCATCCTGCCCGCGGACTTTCTCGGCCTCGACATGAGCGGCACCGAGCTCGTTGACCGCGCCACCGCCATCGCCGCGGCCCGGGCCTTCGCCGCGGGCGGCGGCCGGCTGGTGAGCCTCGAGTTCCCCGAGACCCAGCAACAACGCTACGGTGATGTCGTCGTGTTCTACGGCCGGTTCCGCGTCGTGATGGTCCCCCCTGGCACCGCCACCGAGCGGACGATCGAAGGCCGCCTGACCGAGGTGTTCCGCTTCGCCGATGGCCGCTGGGTACACCCGGGCTGGCATTTGGACACCGTGGCAGAGCCGCGCCAGCCGTAGGTCCTGCGACCCGAAGACGGCCGGGGCGAGCGCACCGGGCTCCCGACGGTCAGGGCTTCAAGGCAGTGCTCGGGCTCGTTCCAGCCGCGGGTTTCTCGCTCGCCGCTTCGGCCAGCGCCCAATCGATCTCGCGGGTCAGGAACGGCACCAGCGTCCGGTGGTAGCCGGCGACCCAGTAGCGGACTTTGCCGTCGGGGCCGATCACCGCGTGGAGTGGCCGGTAGTTGCCACGCGCGGCGAAGCCGTCGGCCCGGGCCCGGGCCACCAAGGCGTCGATCACCGCTTGCCCTTCGACGAGCTGCACGTAGCGGAAGGTGTGCTTCGCCAGCAGGGCCTCCACGAGCCCCGCTTCCTCGGCGGTGACAGCCAGGAAGACGACCCGATCACCGTACTTCTCGACCAACGAGCCGAGCGGCGCGAACTCTTTGATACACGGCTGGCACCAGGTGGCCCAGACGTTCACGACCACCACTCGGCCCGCCAACGAGGCTGGCAGCGAATGGCCAGCCAGGGGCTGGGCCGTGGCGAACAGCGCACGCCAGGGGTCCTCGGCCGCACTGAAACTCGGCAGGGCGAGCAGCGAGAAGACGACCCCCAGGACGAAAGACTTCATGACTCGGCAACTCCTTTGAATCGAGGCGGAACGCGTCAACCGATGGCGGCCACCACGGCCAGGGCGGTGGCGAGCGCGCGGCGACCTTCACGGCCATCCACGAACAGGCCCTCTTCGCCTCGGCAGGCGGCCAGGAAGGCTTGCAGCTCACGCTTGAGGGGTTCTCCCTGAACCACCGGCAGATCCGCCGGCTGAATGCGCGGCGCACCGGCGTCGCCGGCTTCCAGGCGGTAGCCCTTGACCTCCTGGGCCTGGTAGTCCACCGAGGCGTACCGGTTCTCGCCAAACACCCGCAGTTTGCGCACCCGCTCGGCCGAGATTCGCGACGCCGTCAGGTTCGCCACACAACCGCTTTCGAGGGCGACGCGGGCGTTGGCGATGTCGATCTTGGGCGACAACACGTGGATGCCGGTGGCGCGCACCTCGGCCACGGGGCTCGGGTCGAGACTGTGCAGGATCTGTAGATCGTGGATCATGAGGTCGAGCACCACGTCGACATCGAGACTGCGGGGAGTGAACTGGGCCAACCGTTGGACCTCGACGAAGCGGGCCCCCGGCCGCGACGCGAGCAACGCCTGCACCGCCGGGTTGTAGAACTCGACGTGGCCGACGCCGAGCACCCGGCCGGCGCGCTCCGCCGCCGCGATCAAGGCATCGGCCTCGGCCAGGGAGGCGGCGATGGGCTTCTCCACCAGCACGTGGATGCCCTGGTCGAGCAGCGCCGTGCCGAGATCGGCATGGTGGATCGTGGGCACCGCCACCACGGCGACTTCGATTTCGGCGGCGAGGGCCTCGGCCGACGGGAAGATCCGCGCCCCGTGCTGCTCCGCCATGGCCCGAGCGGCTTCCTCCCGGGGCTCGTAGATGCCGACCAGCTCGGCCTCGGGAAGCTCGGTCAGGATGCGGGTGTGGTGCCGGCCGAGGGCCCCGGTACCGAACACCCCGGCGCGAAAGACCTTAGCCATCCGCATCCGCCTCTCCGCCGCCACCGCGCCCGCCGCCGCCTCGGGCCCCCTTGCGGCCCGGCAGGGCGCGCACGACGCCCCGGCGCGAGGTTTCGACGTACTCGAGCAGGTAGTCGATCTCCTCGTGACCTCCAAGTTCCTCGCGAATGCGCAGCACCGCCTGGGCCGTGTTGAGCCCCGAGCCGGTCAGCAGCGTGAAGGCGCGGTCGAGGCGCTCGCGGGCCTCCGCGGAGACCCCCTTGCGCCGCAGGCCGATGGTGTTGATGCCGTAACACGCCGGCTTTTGCCCCACGGTCTTGACGTAGGGCAAGGCGTCCATGGTCAACACCGTGTAGCCGCC
Source organism: Thermoanaerobaculia bacterium (assembly GCA_033762835.1). Taxonomy (GTDB): domain Bacteria; phylum Acidobacteriota; class Thermoanaerobaculia; order Multivoradales; family DATKCC01; genus JANRLG01. The sequence continues at coordinate 9,256 of JANRLG010000239.1, read as the reverse complement.
GATGTAGGCGTGGCGGCCGACACGGGTGAACTGGTGCACCGAGCTGAAGGCGCCGATCACGGCATCGTCCCCGACCGAGACGTGGCCGCCGAGGGTGGCCGAGTTGACGAAAATGCACCGGCTGCCGACGTGGCAGTCGTGGGCGACGTGGCTGTAGACCATGAACAGGTTGTCGCTGCCGATCGTGGTCAAACCGCCGCCGAAGCCGGTGCCGCGGTGGATGCTGCAAAACTCGCGAAAGTGGTTGCGATCGCCGATCTCGAGGCGGGTTTCTTCGCCGTTGTACTTCAGATCCTGGGGATCGAAACCGAGGCAGGCGTGGGGAAAGATCTTGTTGGCGCGACCGATCGTGGTCGGGCCGTGGATCTGGGCGCCGGAACCGATCTCGCTGTCGTCCCCGATGACGACCCGGGGGCCCACAACGGCGAAGGCTCCGATCGCCACATCGGCGCCGATTTCGGCGCTTTTGTCGACGACCGCGGTGGGGTGAATGCGCGCCATGCTCTACCTTCTCCTCACGGATCGAGTTCTTCTCATGGGTCGACCATGGCCGAAGAGACCACCGCCTCGGCCGCCACCTTGCCGTCGACGAGCGCCCGCCCCGACAGCTTGCAGTGGCTGTGACGCGCGAGCAGCACCTCGACCTCGTAGATCACCTGGTCCCCGGGAACCACGGGCCGGCGGAAACGAGCCCGCTCGATGCCCATCAGATACATGAGCTTGCGCTGCTCGGGGTCCCGTTCGCTCATCATCAGGAGCCCGCCGGCCTGGGCCAGCCCCTCGACCAAGAGCACCCCGGGCATCACCGGCTGGCCCGGAAAGTGGCCCTGGAAGAACTCCTCGTTGATGGTGACGTTCTTGACCGCCCGGATGCTCTTGCCCGGCTCGATCGCGATCACCCGATCGACCAGCAGAAAGGGATAACGGTGGGGCAGATACCCCATGATCCGGCGCACATCCCAAGGCAATCCAGAGTTTGCCGCGTCTTCACCCGACTCGTGCTCACTCACCGTTCGATCCCTCCTCGCGTCCGGTCGTGCCGGCGCGCCGCTCCAGTTCCCGCAAACGTAAAAGAAGCTCCTCCAGCCGTCCCAGCAGAACCGCCTGACGGCGCCAAACGCCGATTTCGATCGCCGGAACCGTGGCCGAGACCACTTGGCCCGCGGGAACCGATTTGACCACCGCCGAGGCCGCCCCGACCTGCACGCCATCGCCAAGCTCGAGATGGTCGGCGACCCCTGCCTGGCCGGCGAGGACGACACCGTCGCCGAGCTTCGAACTGCCGGCGATCCCCGCCTGGGAGCACAGCAGCACCCCGCGTCCGAGCTCGACGTTGTGCCCGACTTGAACCAGGTTGTCGATCTTACTCCCGGAGCCCACCCGAGTGACTCCGAGGGCGGCGCGATCGATCGTCGTGTTGGCGCCGATCTCGACGTCGTCGCCCACGATCACCCGGCCGACGTGGGGCACTTTGTGGTGGCCGTCGCGGCGCGACACGTAGCCGAAGCCGTCGGCGCCCACGACGGCCCCGGCGTGGACGCGGCAGCGGGCGCCCAGTTCGCAGCCCGGATAGAGCACGGCATGGGGAAAGACGACCGTGTCGGCTCCGAGCCGGCAGCCGGCACCCACGACGGCGTGGGCTTGGATCTCCACCCCGGCGGCGAGCTCGACCCCGGCCCCGATGACGGCGTAGGGCCCCACGGCGACCTCCGGGTCGAGCCGAGCCGTGGCATCGACCACGGCGGTCGGGTGCACCCCCGAGGCCAGGCGAGGCTCCGGGTAGAACGCCGCGGTGACGAGGGTAAAGGTGCGCTGGGGGTCGTCCACGACCCACAGCGGCCGGTCGGAGCGGGCGAGGTCGAGGTCTTTCTCGCCGACTAGGAGCGCGGCGGCGCGGGAAGCAGCGGCGGCCTTCTTGTGCTTGCCGCCGGTTGAAAACGCCAGCTGCCCGGGACCCGCGTCGGCCAGTGCGGCGACGCCCGTGACGGCCAAATCGCCGTCCCCAACCACGCGACCGCCGAAGGATGCCGCGAGCTCCGCCAGCCGGCTCCCCCTCACACCGAACCCTTTACCTGGAGTGGCGCCAAGCCCGACTCACTTCGGCGCCGGTGCCGCGGCGGGCGTGGCGGCGTTGTAACGCTGGATCACCGTTTCGGTGATGTCCACGGCCTCGTCCGCATACAGCAGTCCACTGCGGAACTTGTTGAAGATCAAGGTGTAGCCGCCTTCTTTGCCGACCACGTTGATGACCGGGAAGATGCCCTGCTCCACTGCCCCCAGAACGTCGTCCCGACGCTTGGTGAGCTCGCGGGTGGCGTCGTCCGAGAAGCGCTGGAGGGCGATGGTCTTCTCCTCCACCTGGACCTCGATCTCGCGCAGCTTGTCTTCGGCCAGGGCGAGTTTGCCATCGAGAGCCTTCTGCTTGAGCTGGTTGATCTCGGCCTGGAGAGCCTGCCCCTGCTCCTGCTTGGACTTCTGTAGGGCGGTCAGCTCGGCCAGAGCGCGTTTTCCGGCCTCCGATTCGGTGAGGATGCGCTCGACGTCGATGACCGCGATCTTGGCGGCCGGGGGCGCGGCTTGGGCAGCGAGGTCGGCAGCGCCGCAGAAAAGAAGGGCGCCGAGCGCCCACGTCGCGAGGCGCGGGAGGGACAGGGTGGAAGCCATCGAAACTCTCTCCTTAGAAGGACTAGAACGTGGTGCCGATCGAGAACACGAAATTCTTGAACTCGTCATCCGGCTTCGGATCCAAGTTGTACGCGTAGATGAACCGCAATGGGGCGCCGCCCAGCATCGGCAGCGTGATCCGCAACTCGGCGCCAGCGGTGTAACGCAACCGCCCGAGGTCGAAGCTCTGACCGGGCGCATAGATGTTGCCCATGTCGGCGAAGAAGATCAAGCGGAAAGGTCCCTGGAGCAGCAGGTGGTACTCGAGGTTGGCTTGGAAGTAGCGGTCGCCGCCGAACTCGTACCGGGTCACCGGATCGATCAAGATCCGGCCGGTCTTCTCGTCGCGGGCGAACAACTGGTTGCGGGCGAAACCGCGCACCGAACTCTCGCCGCCGATCCGGAAGAGGTTGAAATTCTGGAGCTCGTTGTCCCCGAGGGCTTTGATCAGGCCCGCCTCCACGTTCAGACCGAAGACCGAGGCGACCGGGTAGGAGGTCAGCGTCCGGTAGAGCTGAAGACTGGCGATCGGCCGGTAGTACTCCTGGTCGCCACCCAGGAAGCTCGTGGCGTACTCCACCGAGGCGGTCAGGTTGGTGCCCGACTTCGGCTCGAAGCGGTTGTCCACCGAGTTGTAGACCCAGGTGGGCCGAAGGGAGAAGACCTCCTGCTCGAACGGGAAGGACTGGAGCACCCCGTCGAGGCCGCGGCTGCGCAGGACGCCCTTTTCGTCGTACCGGTTGATGACCAGAGAGGCACTCTGGAACAGCGCCAGCGACCGACCGTAGCTGATGGCGCCACCCGTGCGCTGCTCCTGCCGCCGGTTACCGCCCAGTCCCTCGAGATCGAGATCCTGGCTGAAGAGTTGGAAGCCGAGCGACTGGGGGCGATCGAGGAACCAGGGGATCGAGTAGCTCAGCTCGTAGAACTCGGAGTTCGAGCCCGACTGGAGGTTGACCCCGACCTGCTCGCCGCGGCCCATGAAATTCTGGGTCTTGAGCGCGAACTGGCCGAAGAACCCTAGGCCCTCCTGGTATCCGGCGGCGAACTGGAGCTCGGTGCGATCGGCCTCTTTGCCGCGGAACTTCAGGTCGACCGAGTTCTCCTCTTTGAAGTCGAACTCGACCGGCTCCTCTTCGTCGGGCTCGAAGAAGCCGAGCTGGCGGATTTTCAGGATGCTGTTCTTGAGCGCCCCGAGCGACAGGACGGTGCCTTCCTGCACCCGCAGCTCGCGGCGCAGGACTTTGTCGCGGGTGCGGGTGTTGCCTTCGAACTCGATGCGCCCGACGGTGAACTGGTCGTTTTCCGAGATGTGGACGATGACGTCCGCCGTTTCGCGGTCCTTCTCGATCAGCTCCGGGACCACGCGGGCCTGGATGTAGCCGCTGTTCTGGTAGTACTCGGTGATCGCCTTGACGCCTTCTTCGATGCGCGAGGACCGCAGCCACTCCCCGGGGCGGTAGCGGAACACCCGGGTCAAGCCCTCGGAGGTGAAGATCGAGTTGCCCTCGACCTTGACCTCGCCGAAGCGCCAACGGTTGCCTTCTTCGATCGGCACGGTGACCACCAACTGGCGCTTGGGCTCTTCTCCCGGCGCGCCGTCCTCGGTGCGCACCTGCACCCGCGGCTCACCGATCACGACGTTCTTGTAACCCGCCTTGGTGTAGAGGTCACGGACTTTGTCGAGATCCTCCGACAACGTTGCCGGGTTGTAGATGTCCTTCTTGAGCATGCGGGTGATCGGGCCGACTTCCTTGGTGCCCTTCATCTGCCAACGCAGGCGCCCTTCGTTGAACACCGTGTTGCCTTCGAAGCGGATGTCGCCGATGCGCACCCGGTCGCCTTCGTCGAGGGTGATGACGACGCGCCGCTCGTTCTCCCCCACCGGCTCGAGCTGGTAGGTCGCCTGGGCGAAGCGGTACCCCTTCTGGGCGTAGAGCTCTTCGATGATCGTCTTGATCCGGTGCAGCTCGCCGAAATTGAGCGGGCCGCCTTCCTGGAGCTCGACGCGCTCGCTGGCGAGCTTCTCGTCGATGTCCTTGCGGCTCACCCGCTTCAAACCCTGGTACTCGATCGAACGCACCACGGGCCGCTCTTCGACGCGGATCACCAGCTTGACGCCACCTTCCGAGGCCAGGGCCTCGATGTGGATGTCGTCGATCAGATCACGCCCCCAGAGCTTTTTCAGGTTGCGATCGAGGGCGTCGCGCGAGAAGCTCTCGCCGACTTCGAGCCCGAGATAGAACATCAAAGTGTCTTCGGCGAGCGACTGGTTGCCGACGAACTCGACCGCCGTCAGGCGGGCGCCGTCGTAGGTCGCGGCGGCCGCCGTGGCCGGCGCCCCCTGGGCGGCGATCTGAGCGCTCAGGGGCGGAGCGGCGAGACCGAGGGCGGGAGCCAAGGCGCCGGCGATCAGCGTCCGGGGCAACTTCGTCGTTCGGATCCGTCGTGGTGTCATCGCGAACCTCGTTCGAAAACCCGCGAACGCCGCCGACCGACCGGTGGGTCGGACGGGGTGCCATTCGGCAGGTGTGTACTGCGGCGTGCGGGCTGCAAGAGGAATGCCGCTCTAGGGGGCGTCCAGCACGAGGGCCGGCTCGTGGACCGCGAGCCGCAGCTCCCCGCCCACCACCGTGACATCGATCCGCTCGATCACGGCGCCGTGCTGTTGGATCAGGATTTCGGAGACCGCGTCCTGGACGTGGCGTTGGATCGTCCGGCGCAGAGGACGGGCGCCGGTCGACGGGTCGATGCCCGCTTGGGCCAGCAGCCACTCCCGAGCCTCGAGCGAAACGTCGAGCACGAGGCCGCGATCGGCCAGCGTCTGATTGACCTCGCGCAGCTGGATGTCCACGATCGCGCGTAGGTGCTCGGACGCCAAGGGGTTGAAGACGATCACTTCGTCGATGCGGTTGATGAATTCGGGGCTGAAGCTGCGCCGCAAGTCGGCGAGGATCTCTTCCTCGAGACGCCGGAAGTCGGCGTCGGCCGCGCCCTCGCCGAAGCCCATGCGGCCGCCGCGCACGACCAGGCGGCTGCCGAGATTCGACGTCATGAGCACGAGGGCGTTCTTGAAGTCCACGAGGTTGCCGTAGGCGTCGGTCAGGATGCCGTCCTCGAGGATCTGCAGCAGCAGATTCGCGACGTCCGGGTGGGCCTTCTCGATCTCGTCGAAAAGTACCAGGGAGTAGGGTTGGCGGCGAATACGCTCGGTCAGCTGGCCGCCTTCCTCGTGGCCGACGTAACCCGGCGGCGAGCCGATCAGCTTCGACACCGCGTGCTTCTCCATGTACTCGCTCATGTCGAAGCGCACCAGCGCCCGCTCGCTGCCGAAAAGGAACTCGGCGAGGCGCCGGGCGATCTCGGTCTTGCCGACCCCGGAGGGGCCGAGGAAGATGAACGAGCCCACCGGTCGCTGCGGGTTCGAAACGCCCAGGCGGGAGCGCCGGATGGCGCGGCTGATAGCGCTGATGGCGCGATCCTGACCGACCACCCGAGCCTTCAGGGTGTCCTCCATCTGCAGCAGCCGCTCGGCCTCGTGGCTCTCGAGGCTCGCCATGGGGATGCCGGTCCAGGCCGAAATGACCTCTTCGATGTCGCGGCGCGTCACTTCGAGCACACCGTCCAAGTCCGCGGCGGCGTGGAAACGTTCGAGGTCGTCCCGCAACTCGATCTCGCGCTCGCGCAGGTAGACCGCGCGCTCGAAAGACTTGTCCGAGATCGCCGCTTTCATCTCCGACACGACGTCGCGGACTTCCTGCTCGAGCCGGCGCAGGTTCTGGGTGTCCTTGACCTTGCGCAGCTTCACCCGCGCCCCGGCCTCGTCCAAGATGTCGATGGCTTTGTCGGGCAGGTAACGGTCGGTGATGTACCGGCTGGACTGGTGGATCGCGGTTTTGAGCGCGGCGTCGGCGTAGCGGACCTTGTGGAAGGACTCGTAGCGCTCCTTGATACCCTCGAGAATCTCGAGCGTTTCGCCTTCGTCCGGCGGATCGACCTGGATCGACTGGAAGCGGCGCAGCAGAGAGCGGTCCTTCTCGATGTACTTGCGGTATTCCTTGAGGGTCGTCGCGCCGATGCAGGACACCTCGCCGCGAGACAGCGCCGGCTTCAGGATGTTGGCGGCGTCGAGGCTGCCCTCGGCGGAGCCGGCGCCGATCAGCGAGTGGATTTCGTCGATGAAGACGAGCAGATCCTTCGACTCCCGCAGCTCCTTCAGGATGCCCTTCAGGCGCTCCTCGAACTGGCCGCGATACTTGGTGCCCGCCACGATCAGCGACAGATCGAGAGCGACGATGCGCTTCTTGGCCAGCGACAGCGGCACCCGGCCCTGGACGATGCGCTCGGCCAGGCCTTCGACGATGGCAGTCTTGCCGACTCCGGGTTCGCCGAGCAAGATCGGGTTGTTCTTGGTCCGCCGGGAGAGGATCTGGATGATGCGATCGACCTCTTCCTCCCGGCCGATCAGGGGGTCGAAGGCGCCTTCGTTGGCCAGCGTGGTCAAGTCCCGGCCGTACTCGGTGAGGAACGGCAGCTCCTTACGCTGCTGCGACGTCTCGCGTTCCTTGACGATGCCGAGCACTTCCTCCCGCACCGAAAACACCTCGAGCCCGTGTTGCACCAAAATGCGCATGGCGAGGCAGGATTCGACCCGCAGAATGCCGATCAGTAAATGTTCCGAGCCCACGGTGGGGTGCAGCATGCCCTCGGCTTCGTGGGAGGCGTAGGCGAGGATCTTCTTGGACTCCTCGGACAGCGGCAGCTCGGCGGTGGACGAGATGCGCTCGACGAACACTCGCTCGCCTTCGATTTCGCGGCGGATCTCCTCGGGCTTCAGGTGGAAGCGGCGGAAGACCTCGGCGACCGTTTCCTCGCCTTCACGGAGGATTCCGAGCAGGATGTGCTCGGACTCGATCACGCGGCTGCCCAGCTTCGACGCCTCGTAACGGGCGAAGAAGAGGGCGCGTCGGGCCTTCTCGTTGTACTTCTCGAACATCGGAATCCTCTCTCGAAAATCCTGTCGACGTCCACAAACCTTTGATTCTAATCGCCTTCGAGAGCCAGACGACCACCTTCGAGCCGGGCGATCCTACCACAGCGACGGGCGATCTCCGGGTTGTGCGTGACCACCACCGCGGTCAGGCCGTGGCGCGCCTGGAGCTCGAGCAGCAGCTCGAGCACGCGCTCGCCGCTGGCCGGGTCGAGGTTGCCCGTGGGTTCGTCGGCGAGCAGCAGCGGCGGCGCGAGAGCGAGGGCGCGGCACAGGGCCACGCGCTGGCGTTCGCCGCCCGACAGCGCATTCGGAAAGTGGCCCGCGCGGTCGGTCAAGCTGACCTCGGCGAGCAGCTCCCGCGCCCGCGCCTCGGCCTCCGGTGCCGGGCGCCCCCCGATGCGCAGGGGCAACATGACGTTCTCGAGGGCAGTGAAATCCGGCAGCAGCTGATGGAACTGGAAAACGAAACCGACCGCGCGGTTGCGGAAGGCGGCCAGGGCGGTGGCGTCGAGCCGGGAAAGATCGTCGTCGCCGATGACCACCGAACCGGCGTCTGGGCGATCGAGCCCCCCGAGCAAGTGCAGCAACGTCGATTTGCCGGAGCCCGAGGGCCCGACGATCGCCAGCAGCTCTCCCGGCGCGACCGCGAGATCGACTCCCGACAGCACCGGGATGGTCCGCTCGCCATCGCGGTAAGCGCGCACGAGGCCACGGGCGACGACGGCGAGACTCAAACCGTCCTCATCCCGCCAGCGCCTCGAGGGGTTCGAGGCTCGCCACCCGCCGCGCGGCGTAGATCGTGGCGAGGGCCGCGAACGCAACCGTCACGACGAGGATTTCGACGAGGTCGACGGCGCGCAGCCGGAACGGTACGTGGTCGACGAAAAACACATGGCCCGGCAGGCGAATCCACCGGAAGCGGTCGCACAGCAGGGCGAGGATGATCCCGAGGCTCGCACCCACTGCGGTGCCGAGGCCGGCCAAGAGCGCACCCAGGTTCTGGAAGGCCCGTTCGAGCGTCTTCGGCGTGGCCCCCAGGGTCAGCAACACACCCAAGTCCCGCCGCTTGTTGGCCATCACCAGGGCGAGGTCGGCCAGGAGCGCCAGGGCCGCCACCAGCACGATCAGGGCGACGCCCACGAACAGGAACACCCGCTCGAGGGCGAGAGCGAAAAACAGCGGCCGGTTCAGGTCTTTCCAGGTTTCGATGCGGGTTTCGGCCGGCAGCGCCGCGGCGAGGGCCGGAACGAGCGCTAGGGTGGCGTCGAAATCCGCCCCTTCGACGATCATCCGCGGCCGCTCGCCGGGAAACAGCGACCGACCGAGGGCAAGCGGCAGGGCCACCCGCTCGCCGTCGTCGGGCCGGGTGCCCTCGAAAAAGCCGGTGACCGACAAGGTGCGCACCCGCGGCTGCGGTCCGAGCGGCGTCAGGGTCGGCCGTGGGGAGACGACGTCGACGCGATCCCCGGGTCGCAAGCCCCAGACGGTGGCCTGGCGTGCGGACAGAACGAGGCCTTCCGGATTGCCTTCGAAGCCCGGGAAGGCCGGCGGCGCCGGGCCGTCGAAACCGAGCGCAGAGACCGGCACGACCCGGCCCGC
>JANRLG010000238.1:0-5497 GCA_033762835.1 Thermoanaerobaculia bacterium | reverse complement strand
CGAGCGCATCGCCCGGGCCACCAAGGGCGTCACCGACGTCCACAACGAACTGCTGGTCGGCAAGATCCGCAAGTAGAAAGGAAGGCCCGCGATGTTGTGGACGATTCTCGTGATTCTCCTCGTGCTCTGGTTCCTCGGCATGGTCTCGTCCTACACCCTGGGCGGCCTGATCCACATTCTCCTGGTCGTGGCGGTCGTCATCCTGATCGTCCGGCTCGTGTCCGGCCGCCGCGCCCTCTGAGCCTCTCGTTCCCAGCGCCCGCGGCCCCAGGCCGCGAGAAGGTACCCCAGACCATGAATCGCCATTCCCTCAAGATTCTCGTTCCCGGTTTCGTCCTCGCCGCGGCCCTGGCCTTCGGCGCCGCCGCCACCACCCCGCCGACACCCGTGGCCAGGATGCCCCCGCAGGCGGACACCACTCCGTTGAGCGCAGAAATGAAGGCCGAGTGCAAGGCCATGACGGCCAAGTACCAGGAAATGAACGACCGCCAAGCCGCCATGGACATCACCTTGGACAAGTTGGTGGAGGCCATGAACGCCGCCAGGACCTCCACTGACCCCGGCGCCCTCGGACGGACCATGGCCGCGGTGGTCAACGAGTTGGTCGCCCAGCGCAAGGTCAGCCGGAGGATGGTGGCCGACATGCAGCCCTTGATGATGGCGCACCAGATGCACCACGCAGGCAAGAACGGCACCGCGGGCGAGATGACCTGCCCGATGATGACGGCCATGGCACCGGCCAAGCTCTCCGAGCTCCAACCCAAACCGTGAGCGCGGCGGACGGGCGGATCCGCTCCGCCCGTCTTCGGCTTCCCCACCCGTTCCTGATCGCGCGAAAGGCTCCGCCATGAAAGCACTCGTCTACCATGGTCCCGGTCGGCGTAGCTGGGACGACAAACCCGAGCCCACGATCGAACAGCCGACGGGCGCCATCGTGAAGATCTTCCGGACCACGATTTGCGGTACCGATCTCCACATTCTGAAGGGCGACGTGCCGACGGTGACGGACGGCCGCACCCTGGGCCACGAAGGCGTCGGAGTGGTCACCGCGGTGGGCACGGCGGTCTCGGTCTTCGCGGTCGGAGACCACGTCTTGATCTCGTGCATCACGTCCTGCGGCAAATGCGCTTCCTGCCGGCGGGGTATGACTTCGCACTGCGAGCAGGGCGGCTGGATCCTCGGCAACACTCTCGACGGCACCCAGGCGGACTTCGTGCGCATTCCGTTCGCCGACACCAGCCTCTACGCCGTGCCCCCGGGCGCCGACGAAGACGCTCTGGTCATGCTGAGCGACATCCTACCCACGGGGTTCGAGTGCGGCGTCTTGAAAGGCCAGGTCAAACCCGGGGACACCCTCGCCATCGTCGGTGCCGGACCGATCGGGCTCGCCGTCTTGATGACCGCGCAGTTCTACGCTCCGTCGGAGGTCATCGTGATCGATCTCGACGACCATCGCCTCGAGGTCGCCCGCGACTTCGGCGCCACCCGCACGATCAACAGTGGCAGTGGCGACGCCGCCCTCCAGGTGCTGGCGGCGACCGGCGGCAAGGGAGTCGACGTGGCCGTGGAAGCCGTCGGTCTGCCCGCGACCTTCGAGCTCTGCCAGGACATCCTGGCCCCGGGCGGCCACCTGGCCAACGTCGGGGTCCACGGCCGGGCCGTCGAGCTCAAGCTTCAAAAGTTGTGGTCCCACAACGTGACGATCACCACCCAGCTGGTCGACACCACGACGATTCCCCTGCTGCTGCGCAGCGTCGTGTCGGGCCGGTTGCAGGCGCGCAAGCTGATCACCCACGAGTTTCTCCTCGGCGATCTGATGAAGGCCTACGACGCCTTCGGCAACGCCGGTAAAGAAAAAGCCTTGAAGGTGCTCGTCCGCGCCGGTTGAGTTCCGCTGGTTCTGCAGGAAGGTCGATCACTACCCATGACTACCGTCAACCGCCGCATCACCCTCGCCGCTCGCCCCAGAGGTTTGCCGCGGATTTCGGATTTCAGGCTCGATTTCGCCGGTCTGCCGGTGCCCCTCGTGGGCGAAGTCGTCGTCCAGTCGGTCTATCTCTCGCTCGATCCCGGCATGCGCCGGCAGATGGACGCGGTCGAGTCCTTCGACCCGACCGTGATCCTCGGCGAGGTCATGGCCGGCGGGGCCGTCGGCTCGGTGGTGGAGTCTCGAGACGGCAACTTCCGGGTGGGGGAAATCGTCGCCGGGATGTTCGGCTGGCAGGAGTACGCGGTCATTCCGGGGGTCAGCCTGCGGCGTATCGACCCCGACGTGGCACCCATCTCGACCGCGCTGGGCGTCCTCGGCATCCCCGGTCTGACGGCCTACTTCGGCCTGCTGCAGATCGGCCAGCCCCACCGTGGGGAAACCGTCCTGGTGTCCGGGGCGGCCGACGCCGTGGGCATGATCGTGGGTCAGATCGCCAAGATCGAAGGCTGCTGCGTGGTGGGCGTCGCGGGTGCCGAGGCCAAGGTGGCCTGGCTGCTCGACGAGCTCGATTTCGACGGCGCGTTCAACTACAAGACGGCCCCCGACTTTCACTCCAAACTCGCGGAGCTGTGCTCCGGCGGCATCGACGTGTACTTCGACAACGTCGGTGGGGCCATCACCGACGCCGCCATGGGCCAGATCAACGAGGGCGCGCGAGTCGTCGTCTGTGGCCAGATTTCGCAGTACAACCTCGTGACCCCGGAGCTGGGACCGCGTTGGCTGGGGCAGCTGGTGATCAAGCAGGCCCGAGTCCAGGGCTTCCGGGTGGCCACCTACGTGACCCTGTTCGCCGAGGGCCTGGCGCAGCTGACGACCTGGATGCGCCAAGGCAAGCTCAACTATCGAGAAGACGTGGCCCAGGGCATCGAGGCCGCCCCTCAGGCGTTCATCGCCATGCTCGAGGGCAAGAACCAAGGCAAACAACTGGTCCAGCTGTCAGCGTCCTGACAGCAAGAAAGCAGGAGCACCATGGAACCCTATGTGGCAGAACTCGAAAACCTCGCGATCGCCAACACCAGCTTCCGTCGCGTCTTGTTCACCACCCGTCACGCCCAGTTGGTGGTCATGAGCTTGGCCCCCGGCGAGGACATTGGGAGCGAAAAGCAACTCCAGGTCGACCAGTTCTTCCGGATCGAACAGGGTGCCGCGCGCTTCGTGTTCGGCCCGGGCGACGAGCGCCGGGTGGCGGCCGGGGGCGCCGTGGTGGTGCCCGCGGGGCAACAGCACAACGTCGTCAACGCCTCCGACAGCGAGCCGCTCAAGCTCTACACGCTCTACGCGCCGCCCAACCACCCACCGGCGACCGTGCACACCACCAAGGCCGACGCCATCGCGGCCGAGGCGAGCCACTAGTGACCGGCGAGGGAAACGGAGGTCGGCCGCGGCGGCTTTCGCCTGCGGCCTGCCTGCGACCTGAAAGAACTCTGAAGAGCGGTCGTCAGCGGCCGCGATTGCGCCAGTAGTAACCGCCGCCGCCGCCGAACAAGAGGACCAGAACGACGATCAGTAACACGGTAGAAGTGCTCATTTTTTTACCCGCCTTTCGGGGTGAGATTAACTCTCTCACCGTCCGACCGAGAAGCGCACTTACTACCCGGGAGGGTCAACCCGGTGTCCGTGGAAACTACCCGATCTCTCGCCAAGACCTTTCCATGCCGTAGTTACTACGGTCGTCGACACGCCCTTCGAGTAGTAAATGCCCTGTCGGGCGGGGAACCGAGAGAGTACATTCGAATTCCGGCCGACGCGCCCCGCCTCAGCCAAGACTGCTACGAATTCGATCAAAGGAGCACCGATGAACCAAGAAACGAATGGCAAAATCGAACAAGTCAAGGGCCGCGTGAAGGAAGCCGCCGGCATCGTCACCGGGAGCACCAAGCTCGAGCGTGAGGGTGCCCTGCAGCGGGCCACCGGCACGGTCCAGGAAGCGACCGGCAAAGCGCGCCGCAAGGTCGGTGAAGCGCTCGAGGCCGCCTCGAAGTCCGTCGCGAAGTGATTCGCTCGCCGCCCTGGGCCACCCCTCGCGAGTCGGGTGGTGTCTCGGGGCGGTCACTGCTGCACCAAGGGAGCTCACCATGACGATGTCGGTGCCGGAACTGCTGATTCTCCTCGTGATCGCGGCCGTCTGCGGCGCCCTCGGTCGCGCCCTCGCGGGCGGCGTCCGGGGCGGGTTGATCGTCTCGATCGCGCTCGGTTTCGTCGGCGCCCTGGTCGGGCCGTGGTTGGCCCGCACCCTCGGGCTCGCCGAGCCGTTCATGGTCTCCGTCGGAGGCCACAGATTCCCGGTTTTGTGGGCGATCGTCGGCGCTGCCCTGTTCGTGGCGCTGCTCCACCTGATCTCCCGGCGGCGCCGGTAGGGGGTCCCATGTCAACCACCGCGCGTCGACTCGCCCCGCTGAAGCCACCAAGCCCCGATCCGTTCTGGGAGCTGCAGTGGCATCCTGCCGACGGTGGGCGGGTCCGCCGGCTCACCGTGACGCGCCGCGGATTGCATCGCTGGTGCTTGGCGCTCGGTTTGGCCACCACCCTTCTCACCGCGGGCGGATCGTGGGCCCGACTCACCCACGGCCAGCGCCAGATCGAGCGGGCGCAAGGGGAAACGCGGGCTCTACAGACCGAACAGGCCCGGTTGCGGCAGAGCGGCTTCGAGTTCGCCAGCCGGCTGATCGTCGTCGTCGAAGCGAGTGCCCCGGCGGACTGCGCCTACCAGCCCCGGCTGAGCCGGCCCTCGGTGCACGCCGACAACGAGTCGGTTCTGGCTTGGCTCATGGCCCAGCAGGCGCCCCTGCAACAACTGGCCGACGACGTCGCCCCCCCACGGGAGGAGCACCACGCCTCCCGGTCCTCGGCGGACACCGTCTTGCTCGCAGCCCAAACCGATATTTTCGATGGCTTTGGGCAGAGGTGACTCCTGCGTCGACACCCCCTGGTTGAACGTACCCCGCCGGTTCGGCGTCCCCGCTCCCGGCGGGTGTTGTGCGCCCTGGGCCTGGCTCTGGCGGCGACCCCGACTTTCGGGCAGATCCCCAGCGACCCGGCCGATCCACGCGCCTGCCTCGCCCTGACCACGGAGGCCGAGCGGCTGGCCTGCTACGACCAAGCCTTCGGCCGCGAAACCGTGCTCACGGCCCCCGCGACCGACACCCCGCAAGCGCTGGCGCCGTCGTTGCTCGACCGCCGCTGGGAGCTGCTGCCGGAGTCCAAGCTCGGTACCTTCGGGATGCGCGCCTACCAGCCGGTCTACGTGTTGCCTTTCGTCGCCTCCCGGGAGGCCAACCAGACGCCCGACAGCCCCACCCCCGGCCGTACGGTGACCTCCGACGAGGGCCTCACCCGCACCGAGGTGGAGTTCCAGCTCAGCCTGAAGACCAAGGCCTGGCAGGGAGTGTTCGGGCAAACCGGGGATCTGTGGCTCGCCTACACCCAGTCCTCGCGTTGGCAGCTTTACAACTCCGAGCTCTCCCGGCCCTTTCGGGAGAGCAACTACGACCCGGAAATCCTGCTCGT
>JANRLG010000237.1:0-2912 GCA_033762835.1 Thermoanaerobaculia bacterium | reverse complement strand
CGTGTCCGCCGCGACGGTACCGGCCTCTCGCAGCACTTGCCCCAAGTCGCCGTCGCCCTCGAAGCCCACAACGAGATTGGGTTTCTCGCTCCCCGCGGGGTCGTGCATGAGGCAGAGGTAGGCGGCGTTGACCGAGCTGTGCTTCGCGAGGAGCCTGGAGAGCGCCGCGACCATCTCGGCGGGGTAGTCCGCCGGTTGACCCAGCAGCACCGAAGCTTCCTTCTCGACCACGCGAGTCGCGAGGACCTGGTTCACGCCGGATTCGAGCAGTGTATCGACCTCCTGGGGAAAGAACTCCTTGCCCCACGGCGATCCGGGGTTCAGGATGAGGCTGGAGCCGCGGGTGATTTCGAAGAACGTGCGCGCGGGCAAGCCGACGCACTGGGATTCCTCCTGCAAGCTGCGCTGGAGGGCTTCGAGACTGGCGAAGAACGGGATGATGGGTTTTCCGTCCGGCGTTTCCCAGTTCACGATGGAGAGCTTTTCCTCGGTCTCCAACGTTACTCGACCGGCAACCCCGGGTGAGTCGGTGAAGCCGATCACGTAGATCGTTGAGTCGAGCAGGAGTCGATAGAACTCGGGCCGGCTCGCCGGATCTTCGGCCGCCTTTGCCAGGGCGACTTCGAGGGGATTGCGGGGTGCCACGTCAGGTTTCTCCGCGGTGTGGCAGTGCGCAGGCAGTCTTGGAGAAGTGTAGCCCGGTCGCCGAGCAGGTTGGACGAAGAGGGCCGACGGCCGGCGGAGTGCCTGCTGCGTTCCGCCTCACTGCGGGCAGCGGTTCCGCGGCGGAGCTGGCCAGCTGGTGGACCCCTCGAGGGCGCCGATTTGGGTTCCAAGTTGGGTTCCAAAACGGCCGCGCCGGCATGCCGGCGCCTGCCGTGCCACGAAAAAAAGGCCGGCTCCCTCATTCTGCGGTGGCCTCAGGCAACCCACTCAAGGTCATTCAAGTCATTCAAGAAAAAGAACTTATAGGCTCAAAAATCGCCTTACAACGCTCCGAGAATCGCCCGTTGGGTTCCAAATTGGGTTCCAAGTTTGCTGCGCTAGGCCCGCCACTCTCCGAAGGCTTCGTCACTCGACCGGCGGGGTGAAGCGTCCCTCAGCGACCCTCCGCGAGGTGGCGTCGTGAAGAGGCCGGTTCGAATGACGGAGCCGAAGCGGCGGTTCTTGGACCAGATCGAGGTAATCCGCGAGGGGCCGGCGGCGGAGGTCGGCTCGGTGGCCTACCTGAGCCGGCTACTGGTCCAGGCCAACCTACCCTACCGCGAGCCTGCCGAGCCGTCCTTCGTGCGGCGGAACGGGGCTCTGACCCTCACTCTTCGGGCGCCGCCGCAGATCGGGTTGCCGTACGGCCGGTATCCGCGGCTGCTCCTGGCCTGGTTGGGCACGGAGGTCGTACGCACCCGCAGCCCGGAGCTCGAGCTTGGCGAATCGCTGTCGGCGACCATGCGCGCGATGGGCCTCACGCCAAGCGGCGGGGACCACGGCAGCTTCGAGCGCTTCCGCGACCAGATGCGGCGGTTGCTCAACACCACGATCACCTATTCCTGGGACGTCCGTCGCCCACCGGGGCGAATCCAGGCCGACGCCCTCTACCAGACCACGGAGGCCGTGTTGTGGTGGGAGCCGACGGAAGAGCCGGGCGGCCGGCTGCGGCTCTCGGAGCCGTTCTTCCAAGAGCTGCTCCGCCATCCTGTCCCGGTCGATTTCCGCGTTCTCCGCGCCCTCGCGTCGCCGCTCGCGATCGACATCTACGCCTGGCTCAGCTACCGGTCGTTCACGAGCTCGAGCACGCCCTTGACGGTCCCGTGGCCTCAATTGGCGGACCAGTTCGGCACCACTGGCAGCATCCGCAAGTTCCGAGAGAACTTCGAACGCGCCATCGGCGCCGTGCTGGCCGTCTACCCCTCCTCGGCCGTCGAAATGGACGCCCTCGGGCTCCATGTCATCCCCGGGACTCCCCATGTCGGAGCCCGTCCTCCCCGCTGGGAGATGCCATGACGAACGGCGCGCCCGCACCCTCTTGGCCCCAACCCGCCCAATCATCTCGCAAGTGCCGTGAACGTGTGGAAAACGCTGCGGGAAAGCTGTGGAAATACCTGTGGAACGGCCTAGTTTTCCACGAATACTTGGGGACGCCTTCCATGCATACTTGGGGACGCTGCGCCGCCCTGGCCATGAATATTTGGGGACAGCCCCATGAATACTTGGGGACACGAATCCCTCGCAAACCACTGATTCCAGATCGCTTGTCCGCCCCTCCTGTAGTTCTTTCCGGTAGTTATGAGCCTGTAGAAGAGCCGAGTAGTAAGAGGCGACGCCTCCGCCGACGCAAGGAGCTCGACAGGCACACGCTTCCCTCGACTCGGGAGCGGCGTCGGCCGCCCCGGACGACGCGGCCTCATGACCCGCTCGAAGCCCTGAGCCTGGTGCCCGGACGAGCGGCCCCCACCCAAGAGCCGGGTAAGAGCTTTGAGGCCGAGTTGCGGCGGGTGCTGTGGTCGGCCATCGTGCCCTCGGACCGAAATCCCCGGAAGCACTTCGAAGCCGAGGAGATTCACGGAACTGGCCGCCTCGATCACGGCCGATGGCTTGCGGCAGCCGTTCGAAGCCGCGGCGGCCAAGATGCCCATTCACGTCTTCGCGCCGAGCTCGACGGGTGCCGAGGACTTCCGCGAGCTGGCGCGCGTGCTGGTGGGCGAGCCGGAGGCGAACGCCGTTCGCCAATCGGCGTGAGGTCGGGGGGAGAAGAGCCCATGCGAGGCAGGACCCTCACTGCCACCCAGCACTATCCGTGGTGGCTTCTCCCCCAGCCTTCGGCGCCCCGCCCGGGGCCGTGGAGTTTCGGGTGGCCGCCGGCAGGGCCGGCACTTCACCCCCGCCCAGACCTTTTCGGCCCTTCTCGATCCATG
>JANRLG010000236.1:0-8782 GCA_033762835.1 Thermoanaerobaculia bacterium | reverse complement strand
CGAGGGCCAGGAGCACGTCGCGGGCGGGGCCGACGACGGCGTCGGGATGGCGGATCGGCAGCTGGGTCACAGCGGCCACAGCTCCTCGGCCCCAGGGGCGGGCAGGCTCGGCGCGCGGTCGAGCACCAGCGCCCAGAAGGCTCGGCTGCGCCGCGACAGGCGGCGACCGCCGCACCGGCCGAACCACTCGCCGAGGGCGGCCTCGCCCCTGTGGCTGGCGAGCCAGCGCAGATCCGCCGAGTCCCCCTCTTCGAGCAGACGTTCGATGACGAAGTCACCCTCGGGCAGGACCGCCAGGTCCGGCGGGAACAGGCGCCGGGCGCCTTCCGGCAGGGTCATGACGTCCGACTCCCGAAGAGCGCCGTGCCGATGCGCACGAAATGGGCGCCTTCCTCCACCGCCACCTCGAAGTCGTCACTCATGCCCATGGACAGCTCGGCGGCGAAACGCCCGCGCCACTCCGGGCGCGCCGCGAGGTCTCGTGCGAGCGCCGCGAGCCGCCGGAAGTGGGGCCGCGAAGCTTCGGCATCGGGACCGGGAGGCGGGATCGCCATGAGGCCCCGGACGTCGAGGTGAGACAGTTCAGCCAAGGGGGCGAGCGCCGCAGCGAGATCCTCCGGAGGAAAACCCGCTTTCGAGTCTTCGTGGCCCAGGTTGACCTCGAAGAACACGGCCAGCCGGCGCCCTTGCAGGCCCGCTTCCTGATCGAGCAAGCGGGCGATTTTTTCGCGATCGACCGAGTGCACGGTACTGCACACCGCCACGGCGCGCCGTACCTTGTTCGACTGGAGGGGACCGATCAGGTGGAACGCGGCCTCGGCGGGCAGCAACTGCCGGTGCGCCTCCGCCTCCTGGACGTGGTTCTCGCCGAACACCCGCAGGCCCGCCGCCCAGGCCTCCGACAAGCGCTCCGGCTCCTGGCGCTTGGCCGCGCCGACCAACGTCACCGTGTTTGGATCGCGACCCGCCCGACGGACCGCGGCGGTGATCCGGGCCGAGAGGTCCGCGAACCTCTCGGCGACCCCCGAGCTCGCCATCGGGTCAGGCGTCCACCGTTTCGGCCACCTCGACGAGCGGCACGTAGAGGATTCGCTTGCAGCTGTCGCACTGCGTCAGGCTGCCCTGGTTGCGGATTTCCACCACCACCATGGGCCGCACGTTGAAATTGCAGACGCCACAATGCCAAATCGACTGCGCCTTGCCGACGCGTTGGATCTGGATCACCGGCGCCATGGCACTGCCCTTCATCCGTTCCCGGATGCGGTCGTACTGACCGAGGATGGGCTTCGCGAGCCGCTCGCGATGGCTGGCCACGACCCCGCGCAGCCGCTCGGCCTCGCGTGCGATCGCCGGTTTCTCGCCTTCCCACCGCTCGAGCTCGACGCGATGGCGTTCTTCGAGAGCGCGAAAGGCCTCGCGCGCGGCTTCGAGGGCGGCGGTCGCCTTGTCCGAGCGTTCGAGGGCGGCGAGGCCGGTGGCTTCGAAGGTCGTGATGTTGGTTTTGGCGGTGTCGATTTCCGAAAGCAGCGCGCCGTACTCGCGTTGGTTCGTGACCGAGTTGATCTGCGTTTGGTACTTCTTGAGCTTCTCTTGCGCGTCGGCGACGCCCGCTTCGGCGGTCCGGCGCGCAGCACTGGCTTCTTCCTGCTGGCGCTCGAGCTCTTCGATCTCCGCTCGTTTGGTTTTGTACTCTCCGTCGATTTCGGTCATCCAGTCGGGGATGCCGTTCAACTTCGACTCGGCCTCGGTGAGTTGGTCGAGGGCGCGGTGAAGCTCGAGGATCGTATCGATCGGCTGTGCCATAAGAACCGGTTCTCCACTGGGTCCGTGTATCAATCACACATCATGGGATCTAAATCGAGGACAAACGAAAGGGGGTGTCCTTGTGAGACACCCCCCGGGGCGGCAGCGGATCGCCCTCGATGGACGAATCCCCACATTCGTGACAACACCCTCCGTCACTGTGCCTGCCGTGTTCGTAACGTGCCCCCTGCCGAATGTGGGTCCACCTGGATTTGAACCAGGGACCAGCCGGTTATGAGCCGGTTGCTCTGACCGCTGAGCTATGGACCCGAGAGTGCCCCCGGTGCCCGGGGGAAGGGGCAGTATAGCAGTCCGTTCCGCCCGCGCGCGGCCTCCTCAGCCACGGAGCGCAGCGCGCCGTTTTTCACGCAACCGCGCCAGCGCCGCGAGGTCCTTCGGCTGCACCCAATCGTGACCGATGCGCTGCCAGTCCGGGTCCTCCGGCGGTAGACCCAGCAAGCGCACGCCCTCGCTCTCACAGACGAAGAACTGATTCTGGTAGGGCAACAGGTAGCCGCCTTCCTGCTCGCGGCTCGCCCGGGCTTCCTCGTAGCGGGCGAACCAGCGGTTGAGGAGCGGCGCCAAGGAGTGCTCCCACATCGGCAATCCGGGATCGCGGCTTTCGAGAGCCGCCTTGGCAGCCGGCCAAGAGGGAAATCCGGCCTCCTCGGCCACCGCGGCCAGGGCGTGTTTGAGTTGCGCGTGATCGCCGAGGCGCTCTGTAGCGAGGCCCGAGAAGCCCCGCAGGCGGGCCAATCTGGCGAGCGCCTCGGCCTCACCGCGCCGGGCGGCGCGCAACAGTCGCCGGGCTTGCCGGCGCAAATCGTCGAGAGAAGAAGAGGGGGACGTCGACATGGGAACACTCCTCGCTTCGGTGCTGCCTGGGCCCGACGAATCGGCAGCGGCGTGGGAGGTTCGAAAGCGGTTTGCCCGGCAGACCGAGCGGCGGGGTGACGAGGCGTCTTTCTCGGGCCGGGCGCCCCCGTGCGCCCGAGCCCCAACGCTACACGACTCGGCCGCGAGACGCCAGCCCTCGGCTCAGGCCTCGGCGTCCTGCGCGGCGCGAATCAGGAACCAGGAAATGCCCGCGATGACGAGCAGACCGACGGCGACCCCCACCCCCCCGTGCAGCCAGTGGAAGCCGCGCTCGTTGAAGTGGATCGAAGTCAGAAGGTTGCCGATTCCGGACTCCGGCCACTTCGTCTTGGCGGCGGCGAGCAGAGCGATCGCCACGCCGACGAGCCCCTCACCGGCAATCAGCCCGGATGCCGCCAGGACTCCCGGGTCGTTTTCGATCTTCTTGTCGCCGCGGGCCTTTTCGACCCGCGCACGGACCAACCCGCCGACGAAGATCGGCGTCATCGAAGCGAGCGGCAGATAGATACCGACGGCGAAAGAGAGACCCGGAATCCCGGCGAGCATGGCCGCCAGGGACAACCCGGCGCCGGTGCCCACCAGGCCCCAGGGCAAGGAGCCGGAAAGCACGCCGTCGATCACCGTCTTCATGAGCGTCGCCTGGGGCGCCGGCACCTCCGGCGTTCCGGCACTCGGCCCGAGCAGCAAAACGACTCCCGCTACCGCCCAGCAGGCGCAGGCGGCGCCGATCAACTGGCCGAACTGTTGTTTCGCCGGAGTGGCACCGACCAACTGGCCGGTTTTCAAGTCCTGCGAAATGTCGCCCGCCTTGGAGGCCGCGATGGCGACCACGGTACCGACCGTGAGGATCGCCGCGCGGGCCATGCCGTCCGTCCAGCCGAAGAGCACGAAGACCAAGGAAACGCCGAGCAGCGAAACCAGCGTCATGCCCGACGTGGGGTTCGAAGAGACGCCGATGAGTCCGACGATGCGCGACGACACGACCACGAACAACGAGCCGAAGACCGCGACGCCGAGGGCGGCGGCGAGGCGCTGCGTGAACGTCATGTCCCCGTAGAGAATGCCCGGGATGAACGCCAACGACAGCACCACGAGTGCCGGACCGGCGAGCGTCACCCAGCCGGGCACGTCGCGGTCGGTGCGTTCGACGACCTCACCGGCACCGCCTTCACCCCCGCGCAGACCTTTCACCACGGCTCGGAAAGACGACACCATCGTGGGCATGGCCTTGGCGACCGTGATGAGTGCTGCCGCGGTCACGGCACCGGCCCCGATGTAGCGGCTGTAGCGCCCCCACAGATCCCCCGGCGACATGTCGCGCACCAGCTTGTTGGCTTCCGGAAAAAGCGGCGCGGCGAGATCAGCGCCCACGGTGGCGATGAGCGGCGCTAGCACGACCGCCGAGATCAGGCTGCCCGAAACCATCACGGCGCTCGAGCGGTACCCCAAGATGTAGCCCACGGCGAAGAGCGCCGGAGCGATCTCGATCGCCAGCTCGGCCTTGGGCAGGGACGGCACGAGCATCGCAAGTTTGGGGTCGAAGAGGCCGAAAGCGCCGATGGCGAGCTTGATCAGCGCACCGACCGCCAGCCCCCAGAAGATCCACTGGCCGCCCTTCGACTCCGAGGCCGTGGCCTTCAACACCTCGGCACAGGCCTGACCTTCGGGGTAGGGCAGCTCTTTGGCGCTTTGGACGATCAACAGCCGGCGCAACGGGATCATCGCCGTGATGCCGAGGACTCCGCCGAGGAACGCCAACGCCACGACCTGGTAGTAGGACGGCACGATGCCCCACATGAACAGCGCGGGTAAGGTGAAGATGCTGCCCGTGGCGAGCGACGAGCTCGCGGAGCCTATCGTCTGCGAGAGATTGGCTTCGAGGATCGTGCTGCCGCGGGCGCCCGAGGTCAGCCGGAAGAGCGCCACGGTCAACACCGCGATGGGAATCGAGGTCGAAACCGTCAAGCCCACCCGCAAGCCGAGATAAGCATTGGCCCCGCCGAAGATGATTCCGAGGACCACCCCGGCCAACACGGCGCGCAGGGTGAACTCGACAACGGGCGTTTCAGAAGCCGGCCGGGTCGTGGCCATCGGGCCTCCTCGCAGAAGGGGTTCGAAGTGGCCGGAAGGGTAACACAGGGGGGCGGCCTTACCACCTTCGGCCGAACT
Organism: Thermoanaerobaculia bacterium; assembly: GCA_033762835.1. GTDB lineage: Bacteria > Acidobacteriota > Thermoanaerobaculia > Multivoradales > DATKCC01 > JANRLG01. The sequence goes on along the minus strand of JANRLG010000236.1, from coordinate 3,934 downwards.
AAGTTCGGCCGCTACTTCAAGAGAGTCAGTCGTTTCCGAGGTAGCGGCCGGCCTTCAGGCCGGCCAATCCTGGGCGACGAAGCGGACGCCGCGAAGGGCCGCGACGTCAGCGCCCGCCGGCCGCCGTCGCCGCGGTGGCTTCCCGCCGCCGGGCCTTGTGGCGTTCGCGCACGCGCACCCGAAGCAGGCGGCGGTCGGCGCGGTCGATCGTCTTGGCCAGGCTTTCGGACTTGCGGCGGCTAGCCCAACCGAGGCTGAAATGGGCGGGCGCCGACCGTTCGCCGGCTTGCGATAGCCGCGCCGCCACCTCCGCGGTGGCCTCCTCGGTTTCATCGAGCAGCAGGACCAGGAACTCGTCACCGCCCATGCGAATCACTGGATCGTCGCTGCGCGTGCGGCCCATCAGGAATCGCGCCATGCGCACGAGCACCTTGTCGCCCTCGGCGTGACCGTACTGGTCGTTCCACTCCTTGAAGTGGTCGAGGTCGATCAGGATGGCCCCCCACCGGGCCGCCGGGTCGGCTTCCACCGTCTCGGCGAAGTCCGCCAGGTAACGGCGGTTGTAGCAACCGGTCAGCGGATCACGCAGGGACAACTCCCGCAACTCGCTCTCTCGCTCCTTGCGCCGGGTGATGTCGACCAGAATGCCGTAGACCAGCACCTCGCCGTCCGGTTCCGTGTGGAGAAAGCAGGTGTCGAGCACCGTGCGCACGGCACCGTCCGGCCGCTGGACTCGAAACTCGAACTCGCGGACCTCCCCGGCCTGCTCGAGCACGGCCAGTTCCTCGGCCCGGAGAGCGGGCTCGACCATCAAATCCGCCACGTTCCAACGCCGGGCCGTGGCGAGGTCGGCCAAACCCACGGTTTCCAGAAACGCCGGATTGGCGTCCAAGATCTCGCCGCTCAAATGGGTGATGTAGATGCCTTCACGCAGCCGCTCGACCAGCACTCGGAGCGCTTGGTGATCTTCGAGACGACGGTCGGCCACGCAGGTCACTTGGTAGTCGGGTGCGGAGACTGGTACCGCCTCCCGGTATTCGACGGCATGTAGTGACGGCAAATATAGCAGACCGCTCAGGAGGAGTTACCGGCAAGCCCTTGAAGGGTTCCTTGTTCACGATCAGGTCATCTGCGCAGCCTTAAGGTCGCCGACAAGTTTTCCCCCTATTCGTCGCCGAGCCGTTTTGCTCGCCGCACGTGACCCAAGGAGGACGTCGTGAGAAGGCACCGCCATTTACTTCGCAACCGGCTCGGGAGACTCGCCGTCCTGGCGTTGTTCCTGGGCACCAGCGTGGCCCTGAGGGCCCAAACCGACAGCGGCCTGACCTCGGAAGCGCAGAGCTTCGTCGGTCCGGACGTGGTCATCGATCCCGTCGACCCCATCGACACCTTGCCCCCGGTCGGCGACGGCGACGTCGTCGCCTCGGCGTGTCGCACGGCGGAGGTCGTCGCCCTCGATCAGGTGTACTACTGGAACCGCCTCGGCGCCTTCGAGCCCCAGGGCCAGATGTATGCCTTGAAGCACGATGTGGTGGCGAGCAGCCAGCCCGAACTGGTCTGCGGCGAAACCAAGCAGCCCCTGGTGGCCGGCTCGGTCAAGCTGCGCCGGAACAAGCGGCCGCGGCCCCTCGTCTTGCGCATGAACGTCGGCGAGTGTCTCGACGTCGTGTTCACCAACCTGCTTCGCACGCCGTACGCCGACCAAGACCAGCCCTGGACGCGCAAGGCCTCGGTCCATGTCGTCGGCTTGAACTACCGGGTCAACAGCGCCGACGGCGGCATGTGGGTCGGCACCGACGCCAACGGCCAGGTCGCCCCCGGCGGCAGTATCACCTACCGGCTCTTCGCCGAAAAGGAAGGCACCTACCTCATGTACAACGGCGCCGTCATGACCGGCGGCGGTGAGGGCGAGGGCGGCACCATTTCGACCGGCCTGTTCGGGGCCGTCAACGTCGAGCCCGCGGGCGCCAAGTACTACCGCAGCCAGGTCACCGAAAAGGAGCTGCGGCTCGCGACCGGCGCCGGCGGTGTCATCGACTACAACAAGACCTACGGCACCGCGACCGGCTACGCCACGGACCCGGATCTGTGCTTCCACGCCTCGACCGATCCCATCCTGGCGATGGTCAACGCCAGCAACAAGATCGTCCACTCGGACCTGACCGCGATCATCGCCAACTCGCCGACCACCGGCGGCATCACGGCGCCGGCGGGCATTGCCCAATGGGAGAACTTCCCGGTCTACAAGCAGGACCCGCTGCCAGCCGACCGGGCCGACCGGCTGGACGGCTTCCGCGAGTTCACGATCATCTTCCACGACGAGGTGGGCGCCGTTCAGGCCTTCCCCCACTTCGAAGACGAAATCCTCTCCCACACCTTGCACAGCGTGCGGGACGCCTTCGCGATCAACTACGGCACCGGCGGCGCCGGCGCCGAGGTGCTCGCCAATCGGCTGCGCGTCGGTCCGATGTGGGACTGCATCGATTGCAAGTACGAGGAGTTCTTCCTGACCGCCTGGGCCGTGGGTGATCCGGCGATGGTCGTCGACACCCCCGCCAACTGGCCCTGCAGCGAAGCCGACCTCAAGAGCGGCGCCCATCAGGCTTGCCTCGCGGCCCTCGCGGCGCCGGCCAATCGCCGCAAGGCCACCCGGGCCTTCTATCCGGACGATCCGTCGAACGTCTACCACAGCTACCTGAACGACAACGTGCGCTTCCGGAACCTGCATGCCGGCTCGGAAGACCACCACATCTTCCACTTGCACGCCCACCAGTGGCAGCGCACCCCGAACAGCGACAAGTCCGCCTATCTCGATAGCCAGGCCATCGGCCAGGGCAGCTCGTTCACCTACGAGATCGCCCACGGCGGTTCCGGCAACCTCAACAAGACCGTCGGCGACTCGATCTTCCACTGCCACTTCTACCCCCACTTCGCCCAGGGCATGTGGAGCATGTGGCGCGTCCACGACGTCTACGAGAAGGGCACCGCCCTCGGCGTCGACGGCCGGCCCACCTGGTATGCCGAGACCAACGGCACCGTGGTCACCACGGCGCGCGCCTTGCCCGACGGCGAGATCCTCTACGGCACCCCGATTCCGGCCCTCGTGCCGATTCCGGGCGAAGTCCTGCCGCCCCTGCCGACCGCGGTCCAGTTGAAGGACGGTCAGATCGACGTCACCTTCACCAACAACGCCGCACAGACCGCCAAGGCGATTCCCGGCAATGCCATCTACAACCCGGGCTATCCGTTCTTCATCCCCGGCGTCGCCGGCCACCGGCCGCCGCACCCGCCGATGGACTTCGCCCTCGACGGCACCAGCCAGCCGCTCGACGGCGGCCTACCGCGCCACGTCGTGGTGGCCAAACCAGGCGGTCCCTACGTGCCGGGTGTCGACTTCACCACCCGCTTCGACCGCCATGCCAACATCAAGGTCTACGAGCGCATGAAGGCCCTGCAGGTGCCCGAGCTGGGCACGCCGCTCGAGAAGATCGCCATGGCCACCCATGCCCAGTCCCAGATCGGTGGCTTCCGGCTCAACGGTCGCTTGGAGGTTCCGGGCGCTCCGTTCGCCGATCCGTGCCCGAGCACGGCGCCGCTGCGGAAGTACAAGGCCGCCGACGTTCAGATCGATGCCAAGTTCACCAAGGACGGCTGGCACTTCAACCAACAGCGCATCATCACGCTGGTCGACGACGTCCCCGCGACTCTCGCCGGCACCAAGCCGCCGGAGCCGTTCTTCTTCCGCGCCAACAGCGGCGACTGCATCCAGTACGAGCTCACCAACCTGGTGCCGTACGAGTACATGAACGATGACTTCCAGGTGCGCACGCCCACGGACATCATCGCCCAGCACATCCACCTGGTGAAGTTCGACGTCACCAGCTCCGACGGCGGCGGCAACGGCTTCAACTACGAAGACGGCACCTTCGCCCCG
>JANRLG010000235.1:0-6006 GCA_033762835.1 Thermoanaerobaculia bacterium | reverse complement strand
CGGGGCGAAGGTGCCGTCTTCGTAGTTGAAGCCGTTGCCGCCGCCGTCGGAGCTGGTGACGTCGAACTTCACCAGGTGGATGTGCTGGGCGATGATGTCCGTGGGCGTGCGCACCTGGAAGTCATCGTTCATGTACTCGTAGGGCACCAGGTTGGTCAGCTCGTAGTTGATGCAGTCGCGGCTGTTGGCCCGGAAGAACAACGGTTCCGGCGGTTTGGTGCCGGCCAGGGTGGCCGCAACGTCCGAGACCAGGGTCAGGATGCGTTGCTGGTTGAAGTGCCAGCCGTCCTTGGTCAGCTTCATGTCGAGTTGGAGATCCGCCGCTTTGTAGTAGCGCTGCGGCGAACCCGGCGGGCAGGGGTCGGCGTAGGGCGCGCCGGAGACGGGCGGCCGGTCGCTGACCCGGAAGCCGCCGATCGAACCCAAGGTGTGGCTGGCCATGGCGAGCTGCTCGAGGGGCGTACCCGCTTCCGGTACCTCGAAGGCGCGCATCTTGGTGTAGACCTTGGTGTTTCGTAGGCGATCGAAAGCCGCCGTGGCTGCCTGGGCCGGGTCGCTGACGATGACGTGGCGCGGCAGACCGCCGTCCCGCCGGAGTCCGGTGCCGGGATCGACGGCGAAATCGAGCGGCGGGTGGGGCGGCCGGTGGCCGGCGACGCCGGGGATGAAGAACGGATAGCCGGGGTTGTAGACCAGATTGCCGGGTACGGCTTTAGCCGCCTGGGCGGAATTGTTGGTGAAGGTGACGTCGATCTGCCCGTCGACCAGCCGAGTCGCCGTCGGCAGCGGCGGCAGCGCCTCGCCCGGGATCGGCACGAGGGCGGGAATCGGCGTGCCGTAGCGGATCTCCCCGTCGGGCAGGGCGCGGGTCGAGGTGAAGATCTTGCCCGAGACATCGGTGAAGGAGGTCGGCCGGCCGTTGGTGTCGAGCGCGGTGCCCTTTTCGTAGACGTCGTGGACTCGCCACATGCCCCACATGCCTTGCGCGAAGTGGGGATAGAAGTGACAGTGGAAGATCGAGTCGCCCACCGTCTTGTTCAGGTTTCCCGAACCACCGTGGGCGATCTCGTAGGTGAACGAGCTGCCCTGGCCGATGGCCTGGCTGTCCAGGTACGCCGACTTGTCGCTGTTCGGAGTGCGTTGCCACTGGTGGGCGTGCAGGTGGAAGATGTGGTGGTCCTCCGAGCCCGCGTGCAGGTTGCGGAAGCGCACGTTGTCGCTCAGGTAGCTGTGGTAGACGTTCGACGGATCGTCCGGGTACAGCACCTTGGTGGCCTTGCGGCCCTTGTTGGTGGCGAGCTGGCCCATGCACTCGGTGTGCAGGCCGTTCTTGAGCTTGTTGGTGGCGTCCGGGATCACCGCCGAGTCGCCGCAGGGCCAGTTGGCGGGTTTGTCGACCACCATGGCCGGGTCGCCCACGGCCCAGGAGGTCAAGAAGAACTCCTCGTACTTGCAGTCGATGCAGTCCCACATGGGGCCGACACCCAGGCGATTGGCCAGGATCTCGGCGCCCGCGCCGCCGGTGCCGTAGTTGATGGCGAAGGCGTCCCGCACGCTGTGCAGGGTATGGGACAGGATGCGGTCCTCGAAGTGCGGAAACGCTTGGACCGCTCCCGTTTCGTCGTGGAAGATGATGGTGAATTCCCGGAACGGATCGAGCCGGTCGGCGCGGTCCGCGGGGAGCGGCTCCGCTTGGTAGACCGGGAAGTTGGCCCAGGAGGCGACCCCCTCGGGCGGGTTGATGGCCCCGAGCGTCGGGCCGGTCACGATGGCGGTCAAGTCCGAGTGGACGATCTTGCCGTTGACGTCGACCATCTCGAGGATCGGGTCCGTGCCCGCGCGGTAGCAAATGTCGAGGTCCGAGGACGGCTGTACGGCGCTGTACTTCTTCGTGTAGTCGATGGCCGCGCCGGTCGTCGCCAGGCGCAACTCCTCCTCGGTGACCTGGCTGCGGAAGTAGCGGGACCCGGCGGGTTCGACGTTGATCGCCCCGAACAGGCCGGTCGCGATGGTCGCCCCTTCCCCTTCGCCGCCGCCGGTCATGGCGCCGCCGTTGTAGAGGAGGTAGGTCCCTTCCTTCTCGGCGAAGATCCGATAGGTGATGGTCCCGCCCGGGGCCACTTGGCCGTTCAGATCGGTGCCGATCCACATGCCGCCGTCGGCCCCGTTGACCCGGTAGTTCATGCCCACGACGTGGATCGAGGCCTTGCGGGTGGCGGCCTGGTTCGGCTTCGCTACCGCGGCCAGGTAGTTGGTGAAGGTGACGTCCATACACTGGCCGACGTTCATCCGCAGGACCAACGGCCGCGGCCGCTTGTTCCGCCGCAACTTCACCGAGCCCGCCTGGAGCGCGAGTCTCGGCATGCCGCAGATGGCCTCGTTCTGGCTCGTGTGGACGACGTCGTGTTTCAAGGCATACATCTGGCCCGTGGGCTCGAACGCCCCCAGCCGATTCCAGAAATACACCTGATCCAGGGCCACCACCTCGGCCTTGACGCAAGGCGCGGTGGTTTGCGCATGGGCGACCGAGGTCCCCCCAAACGCTGCGAGAACCCACGCCAAAGCCGGCGCGAGCACCCTCCTACGAGAGCTTCTGCTCATCCGTCCTCCCTTTCTCCCCGCTATTGGGAAGTACTTAGTTGATCAAGGAGGTTGCGCGATGGCAGATGACCGGAAGATGAACGAAGGTTGAGGCAGCGCGAAGTGTCAGCGCCCGAATTCCGCCGGCAGCGACAAAAAAACCCCGGTACGGCGGGCCGCCGTACCGGGGTCGAAGGCTCGAGGGAAGCCTCGAGCAGAAACCTAGCGAGGGATCACGGGAAGGGCATGCCCACCGCGAAGACACCCCACAGGCCGCTGGCGAGGCCCCAGCCCACGTAATCCTTGTACATGTACTGGGCCGGCACCGAGTAGTAGCCGCCGGCCTTGGTGATGTAGGAGTCCGAGTGGTGGCCGGGGCCGACGCCGTAGCGGGATCCCTGCCATTCGGATTGCGGTTGGGCGGCCATCGACCGCGAGTCGTTGGCGTAGGGCCGTTCCGGCCAGAGGTGACCGGTGACCTCCCAGACGTGGGCCTGGGTGTGACCACCGGGCTCGACCACCCGGAAGCGGACCTGCTGGCCGGCGTTGGCGCGGAAGATCGGCGTTACCGGCGGTCCTGCCACCTTGGCATTGGTGAAGATGTCCGAGAAGTCGAACCCCTTCGTGATGTCCGGCGGTGCGTTGGGTGTGTAGCCCTGCGGCGTGCCGCCGCCCGAGGGGCCGGCCATGCGGAACCACATCGGCTCCGTGCGGTAGTTGAAGGCCTTCTGGCCGGACTCGGTCGGATCGGCGAGTACCGAGAGGTTCTCGACCGGCTTCCAGTACGGCTGGTTGAGGCCGAGCGGATCGACCGGCAGCAGGGCTCCCTGCGGTCGTGTCGTCGTCGTGGCGTAGCGCAAGTTGAGGTCGTTCTGGAAGACCGCGACGAACTCCTTGAAGGAGGTGCCGTCCGGCTTGCTGACCGTGGCGCTCGCCCGGGTGATCCGGGTTTGCGGTTCCGTGGGCAGGTAGGGACCGATCTCCGTGGTCGTCCAGGTCGCCCCGGCCGGCTCGATGATCAGCGCCCCGACGGCACCCTTGTTGGTGTGCTTGATCGGGTCCGAAGAGGTCAGGCCGGTGGCGCCGAACTCGATCGGAATCACGTTGATGGTGCCCAGAGCGGTCTTCTGGGCCGAGCCGGCGTACCAGTAGTAGGTGATCATGTTGTTCGGCGACACGGACTGCTTACCGTAGACCGCCGGATTGACGCCGACGTTCGAGCCGTCGCTGCGCGCCGGATCGAAGTAGACGAGTTGCGGGTGGAGCGAGACGTCCATCGAGGGCCGGACGTCGTTGGCGTTGAAGCTCTGGTAGAGCATGTGCCAGCCGTTCCAGCCGTCCATGTCGTAGCCCCAGGTCCAACCCGTGGGGTACTTCGGCAGCAAGTTGACCAGCCGAACCCGGATGCACTCGCCGGCGCGAGCCCGCAGGATGAGCGGTTCGACCGGTGCCGTGGCATTCAGCCGTGGCCGGCCGCTGACGAAGTTGAGGTCGGTGAAGGGTACGAACAGGATCGCCGTCGGGTCGTGGAGCGGGCCCGTGACGTTGCCGTTCCAGTTGCCGAGGACACTGTCCCAGTTCCGGACGTTGGCGGCGCGAGCGTTGTAGATCAGGCTCTTGCCGATGCCCGGGGCGTTCGGCAGAACCTCACGGGCCGCCACCGCGGCGATGTCGTAGGTGCGCAGCGCCGTGCGGGTGGTGCCGACCGGGCAGGAAACCGGGAGTGGCGCCGGAGCGGTCGGATAGGGATAGATGCGCAGCGCGGCCGAGAGGTCGCGGGCGTTCGAAATGTCGGTGGTCGCCGCGAAGCCGACGGTGGTGTCGGTCGGAATCTCTTCCGAGCCCGGCACCGGACGCAGGGCCGGCTCCGGCTCTGCCAACCCGGCCGGATCGAGATCCGTGGGCACGAGTTCGTCGCTCGAAGCCGTCGAGTAGGCAGCGGTCTTCTCGGCGTCGGTCAAGGCCTCACCGAGACTGTTGTCGGACAGCGCCGACAGGGCGCCGAAGTCGCGTTCGATCAGCGTGCGGGTGCGGCCGACGCGGATGATGCCCCACAGGCCGTTCCATTGCCATTCGGCCGCGGCGCTCGGCTTGTACAGCATGTCGAGCACCTTGCCGCTCTGCAGGAACGGAATCGGCGGGATTTCCAGGTCGAACCACTCGGAGATGCCGTTCATCTGGAAGCCCTTGTAACCCGAGGCCGGGTCGTCGGGCTCATAGAGCCAGCGGTTGGCGTGGACTACCATGCTGTGCTCTTCCTCGAAGCCGCCCACGAGGGTGCGGAGCTTGACCTTGTCGCCTTCGTAGACGCGGATCAGCGGGGTCACCGGGTCACCCTTGACCAGGCCGCCGGTGAGCGCCGGGTACGGGAAGTACTGCGTGCCGGTGAGGGCGTTGCCGGTCCAGTAGGGCAGCTTGTTGTATTCCGGATTGGCGCGATCGATCCGGCTTTCGTAGGCGAAGGACAGGTCACCGGCGGTGCCGGTTTGCTGGCTGGTGCCCGCCGACTTGATGCGCGCGGCCAGGGGCTCGGCGCGGTAGTTGATGACCGAGAAGCCGGGGTCCGCGGCGGACACTGCCTCCGGGCAGGGCGGAACCGGTCTGCCGCCGAGGGCAGGGGTGGCCGGAACGATGGAGCCGTCCGGGTCGCCGTCGTTGGTCGGGCAGTAGACGGGTTTCACGTACAGGTCGTGGGGACCGTTGTCCTCGCGGCCCGGGGCGTTGATGGCGTACTGGGGATTGGACCAGCCGAGCAGGTTCAGGTCCGGGCAGGCGCCGGCCGTGGGCCACTGGCGCTCGTAGGCGAGCTGGAAGTCCGAGAACTCGAGCATGAACTCGCGGAACGGACCGCCCTGCTTGGCCGGCGCCTCGATGCGCGCCTGCCACGTCGTGGGGCCGCCGTCCTGGCGCGTGCCGAGCGTGGTGCCCGACTCGCTGTGGTACCAAGTCGAGCCCGCCGGTTCGATCACCAAGCCGGCATAGAGACCGACTTGCTGGTGGGTCGAGGGGCCGAAGTGGTCGTGGGTGAAGACGGTCCGCAGGGTCCGGTCCTTGTCGGAGAGGTCGAACTGGGGATCGGCGTACCACCGTTGAACGGTCGTCTGCGCGCCCTTGAAGTCCCGGTGACCGTCGCAGTTGACGTCGGGACCTTCACCGAAGCGGGGGTCGATCTTGGCCACCGGGCAGGTCAAGCGGCCCGAGGCGTCGGCGATCGGAGCGCCGTTCGGGCAGCTGCCACCCTCCGCGATGTAGAGGTTGCGGATGGCGGTGATGCGCTCTTGGACCTCTTCCGGGGCGAAGGTGCCGTCTTCGTAGTTGAAGCCGTTGCCGCCGCCGTCGGAGCTGGTGACGTCGAACTTCACCAGGTGGATGTGCTGGGCGATGATGTCCGTGGGCGTGCGCACCTGGAAGTCATCGTTCATGTAC
>JANRLG010000234.1:0-56312 GCA_033762835.1 Thermoanaerobaculia bacterium | reverse complement strand
CCGGTTCTACCTCGAAACCTCCGGCGGCCTCTACCGGCTCGATTCCGAACCCTGAGAAGGACCGCGGCTGAACTTGGCCCCCGCTCGCCCGTACTACGGGGCATGTTTGCCGGCGCACTTCTTTTCGGCCTCCTCCTCCTTCCCCAACCGCCGCCGCTCGTTGCACAGCGGGCGGCGGCCGATCTCCTCGCGTTTCAAGCCGAGAAGCGGATTCCTGGGCTGTCCGTGGCCGTCGGCCGGGACGACCGAGTCTTTTGGTCCGAAGCCTTCGGAGTCACCGACCTCGCTGCGAAGACGCCGGTCACTCGCGATTCGGTGTTTCCGCTCGGGAGCACCTCCAAGGTCTTGACCTCCCTGGCTCTCGGAGTGCTGCTCGACGAGGGCAAGATCGCGCTCGACGCACCGGTCCAGCGCTGGGTGCCGAACTTCCCCGTCAAACCGGAAGGGGTTATCACCCCGCGGCTCCTCGCGACCCACCAAGCGGGCCTACGCGACTACGACCACGCGGCGGGGGAGTACGACAACCTGCGGGACTTCGCGTCCGTTGCCGCGGCCGTGGACGTCTTTCGCGACGACCCTCTGGTCTTCGCGCCCGGCACGCGACACGGGTACTCGGCGTACCACTTCGTGTTGCTGTCGGCCGCCCTCGAAGGAGCGGCGGGCCAAGATTTCTTGACGTTGGTGCGCCAGCGGGTGACGGCGCCCCTGGGCCTCGAAGCCACCGGACCGAATCGGCGGGCGACACCTCACCCCAAGCTCGTCACCGGCTACCAACCGGGGATGTTCGGCCTGCCGACTCCGGCGCCTCGTTTGGACGTCTCCAACAAATGGGCCGCCGGCGGCTTCGTTTCGACCCCGACCGAGATGGTCCGGTTGGGTCTCGCCGTGCTCGAGGAGAAGGTCGTCTCACCGCGGGTGTTGGCCGAACTCACCACCGTTCAGAAGCTCGCCGACGGCCGTGACTCCGGTTCCATCTACGCGCTCGGTTGGCGTGCGGGGACCTGGAAGGACTCGCGGGGCGTGGAGCACCGCGTCTTCCACCATGGCGGGGTAGCCAACGGTGGGCTCTCCTTCTTCGTGCTGTTCCCGGACGCGCGCCTTGCCGTGTCGCTGCTGGGCAACTTCCGCTTCGAGCCCTTCGGCGACTTCGCGGCGGCGGCCTACCGGGTGGCGGAGCACTTTCTCCCTCCGACGCCGGCTCGACCCTGAAACGTCTCGGATCTTCGAGACACCTGCTGACGAAAACGAGGAGAACTCCCCCTCCTCGACGTCTTACCGGCAGGAGACTTGAGAAATGCCCCAGTTCACCGACAGCGAAGCCGCCCCGTCCACCGACCTCGCCGCCGATCCCCTCGTCGACCTCGGCCTGTGCCTGCGCCGCGAACGGGTGCTGGACACCCGCCTCGCCCGCCGCCTCGCCCAAGCCGGCATCGACCTCTGGGACCTGCCCCGCTCCCTGACCGACCGCGCCCTTGCCTTGACACTCTCGACTCCGCGTTTCGGACTCGTGTAGCCAAGGCCGAAACCGGCCGGCCCCCGACGACCGGGACGAGTCCGGCCGTTGCCCAGGCCCCAGGGGCTGGCCGCTTGCCACCAACTACTTACGGTTTACTGCCGCCGAACTCGCGCGGGACTTGCTCGGCGAGGCGCGGGTCGAGCTTCATGGCCTGCGCGAAGTGCTCGCGGGCGAGCTCGAGGTTCTTTTGGAGCCGGTAAGCGAGGCCGAGGTTCAGGTGGATTTCCGCCCGCGGCTCGAGGGCGAGGGCCTGTTTGTAGAGCGTGATCGCCTTCGGTGCGCGGCCTAGCAGCAGGTATTGGCTGCCTTGGAAGATCTTCACGGCGACGTTGGCTGGGTCCTGCTCGGCGGCGCGCTCGAGGGCGCGGGCGTTGGCCATGAGGTCGGCTGGGCGAGCTTGGCCACGTTGCAGGTAGGCGTTGCTGCGCACCTCCACCGCCTTGAGCGTCCAACTCGCCTGGAGGCGCTGCCAGCCGCGGTACCCGCCGAGGACGGCCGCGATCAGGGCCACCACCACCCAGGCCCAGCGCTTCACGACCGCACCTCCGCGGCTTGCTCGGTGCTTGCGCGCACCAGCCAGGCCAAAAACAGCAGGATCGGATACGCCAGGAGCGGCACGCGGAACGGGAAGTAGGCAGCAGCGAGCAGACCAAGGCCAGCGAGCGTGGCGAGCGCGAAGGCGCGGTCCAGGCCGCCGGCCCATCTCGTCATTCGCCGGCCGAGCGTCCAGAGGGCGAAGCCCAGGGCCACGATCCCCACTAGTCCAGTTTCCGCCGCCCATTCGAGGCCGTCGTTGTGGGCATTGGCGAAAAACGCCTCGCGGTGGCCCGGGTAGAACTCGACGCCCTCGTTTTGCAGGGCCAAGCGGGTGGGGGCGAACTCGGCCGCGAAGCCGCCCAGGCCGACGCCGGTGAGCGGGTGGGTCGTGAAGACCCGGCCGGCGACCCGCCAGCCGTCGAGCCGGCCGGACAGCGCGGCGTTCAGGCGCCCGACGGTGAGGCCGTTCGCCACCTCGGTCAAGCGCTGGCGCACCGGCGGCACCACCACGGTGATCAGCAGGGCCGCCAGGACGGGGACGACCGCGAGCCACCGGCGGCGCTCGGCCGCCACCGCGAGCAACCAGAACGACGAACTGGCGAGGACGAGAGCGCCAAGCGCGGTGAGCGTCTGGCTGGCGATCTGGCCGGCCACCAGCACGACGAGGGCGGCGATCCAGCCCGCCCGCCCGCGGCGATCGGCGGCGATCCGCCACTGGGCCACGAGTGCTGGCAGGAGCAGGAAAGCGCCGAATTCTCCCGCGTTGCCGGCAAAGGCGGTGACCGCCAAGCGCTCGCCCTGGCGGACGTTCTCGAACGCGAAGGGCTGGAACCAGCCCCAGGCCTGGCCGAGACCGGCCAGGGCGAAGCCGACGGCCGGCACCACCGTCCAGCCGAGAAGGCGCTCGAGGTGGCGGCGCGACAGACCCAGGCACCACGCCGCAGCCCCGGCGACGCCGATCAGCAGTGCCGCCAAGCTTTGGCGCAGGGCCGGCTCATGGGGGCTCGTGAGCAGTCCGAGACTCGCCGCCGCGACCATGGGGCCGAAGACGGCGGCGAGGGTCAGCACCGTGTCCCGCGAGGGCTCGGCCAGCTTCCGCCGGGCCCAGGCCAGGGCCAGCAAGACGATCGAGGCGAGCGTCAGGGTTTCGGCGGCGACCAGTTTGGGCAACCGAAAAGGGTCGTAGGCCGTGGTCAGAAACAGCCAGGGGGCCACGACGATCAGAAGCCAGAGGAGCCCGCGGACACCTCCAGGGGAATCGGGCACGGCGACCGGTGCGGGGCCGGACTTCGGAGGGCGGGCCATGACGAGGGATGTTAACAGTCCGGAAGCTCGCGCCGGAGGGCGAAGCGGGAGGCCGCCAGGGCAGCCAGCGCCCATCCGAGGAGCAAACCCAGGACATCGGCCAAGCAATCCAGCGAGTCCGCCGAGCGCCCAGGGACGAAGGCTTGGGCCGCTTCGGTGACGGCGCCGTAGGCGATTCCCCCGGCGAGAACTCGCAACGGACCGTGGCCGGCGGCGAGCACGGCCCGCCGCAGCAGCCCGCCGAGCACGGCGAAAACCAGGGCGTGGAAGATCTTGTCGCCGCCCGCCGTGGCCAAGGCGGCGACCAGCCCGAACTGCGACGGCCTGTCACCCCCGGGGGTCAACAGGAGGAGTCCGAGAAAAGCGGCCCAAAGGAACGCGGGTCGGTAGGGGCGAAGGCGGGAGATCGTCACGCTGGGCTACGATAGCCCACTCACCATGGCACCGTGGTCCCCCACCTCCTCCTTCTGGCCGTTTTCCCGCTCGCGGGGGCTCTTCGGGCTCGCCGTGGTGCTGGCTCTCGGTGTGGCCCTCGCCGCGGGCCTGTTCTGGCGGGCGGATCGCCGCCAACGCGCCGAATGGGTGGCAGAGGCCCGCGAGCTCGGGCTGACGGACGCCGGTCTCGAGCGCGACCTGCGTTGGGCCGCGGACGCCGACCGGGCCCGTCTCGTGCTCGGCCGCGCCCTGGTGTTCGCGGGACTCGGCGAGCCCGGCGCGGAGCGCGCCACCACCGCGCTGGCATCCCCCCTGGCCGCCCGCCGCTTCGAGCGGGCCGCCGTGGTGGCCGAAGAGGTGCTGCGAACCCGCCCCACCGATCGCGAGGCGGCGACGCTCGCGGGCGCGGCGCGTTACCTCGCGTGGTCGACGGCCCGCGACCCGCGCCTGGTCACCGAACATGAACGCTGGGAAGAGCCCCTGCGGCTCGCTCGTCGTCTCGGCCCGGGGGATCGCGAGGCGGCGCGCTTCCTGGCCATGGCCTACCTCGAATTGTGGTCGTCCTTGGCCGAGAGCAAGCGGGCCGAGGCACGCGAGATCGTGGCCGTGGCCTTCCAGGACATCAACACCTTCTACCGCCTGATCGACCCTTGGCTCGCCGTCGCGGGCACCGGGGCGGAAGGGCTGGCGCCGATTCCGGCGCAGTCCGCGGCCTGGGTGCACGTCGCCGAGCGGATCGCCGCCGGCGGGCGAATCCAAGCGTACTGCGGCGTACTCGACCGATTGGCGAACGCCCGCTCCGGGGAGCTCGCGGCGCGCCTCGCGGATGCCCGCCAGCGTCTGGCCCTGGGCGAGCCCGCGGACGCCCGCGGTCGGTTCCTCACTGCCTTGGCCGAGCTGCCGCCGGACGGCCGGTTCCTGCCCGAGCTCACGGCCGCCCTCGCCGAAACCCCCGCGGGACCTCCGGACCCGCCGCGGGCCCCGGGCCTGCGTGCCTGGCTGCGCTTCGCCCTCGACCAGACCGCCCTCGGCCGCCCCGTGCTCGACGAGCGCAAATTCGAAATGCTGACCCGGGCCGCCGGGTTGGTGCTGCCCGAACCCGACGCTCCGGACTCGACCCTCGCCTTGGCCGCCGAAAGCGCCCTCGCGGCCTCGGATCTGGTCGCCGCGGAGCGTTTCGAACGCCAGGCCGCGGCGCTCACCAGCGCGACGTGGTCGTCCTATTGGCTGGCGAAGGCGCGCCTGCTGGCCGAGCGCGCGGATGCCGACAACCTGCGGCGGGCCTTGGCCGCGCTCGCCGTGGCGGCGCCGGCGGGCCTGGCCGCGGAACGGGCCCACGTCCGGCGCATCGCCGCCAGCCACCACCATCAGGCGGCGGAACTCGCCGCGGCCGAGGCCGAGTTGGCGGCCCTCGATGGGGGTCGCTGGGATTTCGAGGTCTGGCAGGTCGCCCCGAACGGCAGCGTTCTCGTCTTCCCCCTAGCGCGGCCGCGCCGGGCGCTGCGCCTGGATCTGGTGCCGGAACGCGCCCCGGGCGGCGTAGCGATCGTGCGACTCGATGGTCGGGACGTGCTTTGCCGCGCCCTCGCAGCTCCGGAGGTGGTCACCGTGACGGTGCCTCTCGAACCTGGCCTGCACCGGCTCGAAGTCCAATCGCCCAAGGGGCTCGGCGTCTTGGTGCGCGAGCTGGTGGTGGAGTGAAGCCTCTGAGCTCGCTCCTCGCCCTGCTGGCCGGCGCGCTGTTCGCCGTGCCCTTCGCTGCCCGCGAAGCGCCGCTCGCGGCGTGGCTCGCCCTGGCGCCGCTTCTCGTCTTGCTCGGGTCGACGCAACGGCCCTTCGTGACCGGCTGGCTCCACGGCGTCGGCTTCTGGCTGGCGAGTGTGTACTGGATCGCCGGCACCCTGGTCACCTTCGGCAATGTCGCCCGACCGCTGGCGTGGCTGCTGGTCGTCGGTCTCGCGGCTTACTTGGCCCTGTACACGGCGGTGTTCGCCAGCGTCGGGCGGCGGCTCTGGCAGGCCGGCGGCTGGCCCTGCTGGTTGGGTTTGCCGGCCCTGTGGGTGGTGCTCGAGGGGGCCCGCGGCTGGGTGTTCACGGGCTTTCCCTGGAACCTCGCCGCCTACGCCTGGACGGGCTTTCCCGGCGCGCTGCCGGCGGCCGCCTGGATCGGCCCCTGGGGGGTGTCGTTCCTGGTCGTTTTCGCCAATCTCGGGGTGGCGCGGGCGGTCGTGGCCCGGCGTTGGGAGCCCCTGGCCTTGGGCTGGCTGGTGCCGCTCGCTTTCTTGGCAATGGCCGGCCGCTGGTCGACGCCGCCGGACGAACTTACGGCCCTCGGTGCCGGCTCCCCGGCGCGGATCGTCCAGCCGAACGTGGCGACCGGCATCGACTACGACCCGGTCGAGTCCTGGAACGGCTACGTGCGGCTGATCACCGAGTCGCAGGCGGCCTGCGACGCCCCGGGAGCGCTCGTGGTTTGGCCCGAGAGTGCCGCCTGGCCGCATCGGTTGGGCGGCGGGCCGCCGCTCGACGACGACGTGCGGGCGCTGGCTGATCGCGGCTGCCCGGTGCTGCTCAACTCGACGACCGAGGAAGCGGGGCGGTATTTCAATTCGGCGTTCCTCGTGCGCTCCGGCGCCGAGCCGGCGCGCTACGACAAACGCCACCTCGTGCCCTTCGGCGAGTACGTGCCGCTGCGTGGGATCTTCGGCTTTCTCGATCGGCTGGCCCGCAACGCCGGGGACTACAGTGCCGCGGACGAGATCCGGCTGCTGCCCTGGGGCGCCCAGAAGCTCGGGGTGGCGATCTGTTTCGAGGTGACGTTTCCGACCGCGGTGGCGGAATTGAGCCAGCAGGGCGCCACGGCCCTCGTGACGATCACCAACGACTCCTGGTACGGCGACACCTCGGCGCCCTGGCAACACTTCCGCTCGGCGCAGTGGCGCGCGGCCGAGAACCGGCGGCCCTTGCTGCGCGCCGCGATCACGGGCGTCTCCGGGTCCGTGGGGCCGGATGGCACGGTGCACGGCACCTTGGGAGTGGGCGAACAAGGCGTTCTGCGAACGACCGTCGTCGGCCGCACGGACCTCACGCCCTTCGCCCGTTCCCCGCGGCTGCCCCTGGTGGCCGCCGCGATCCTCGCGGCCGTTGCGATAGTCTTCGCCGCCAGGAGAAAGCCATGATCGGTCCCGAAACCTACCAGCGCATCGACCGCCTCGAAGGACAACTCGCCCACCTCCGGGGGTTTCTTTGAAGGCGAGGACGTCGAACGCGAGATCGCCGAAATCGACCACGCCATCGAGCAGCCGGGCTTCTGGGACGACCCCACGAAGAGCGCCGCGGTGCTCCAGAAACGGCGGGGTCTCGAGCGTCGCCTGACGCTTTTGCAGCGCCTCCGCAACGATAGTGACGAGCTCGCCACGTGGCGCGAGCTGCTTTCCGAGGGTGAAGTCGACGACGAGCTCGACGGCTTTCTCGATCGCCTCGACAAGGACCTCGAGAAGCTCGAGCTTCAACTCATGTTGTCGGGTCCGTCGGACGAAAAAACCGCCATCGTGACCATCCACTCGGGCGCCGGCGGCACCGAGAGCCAGGATTGGGCCGAGATGCTGCTGCGCATGTACCTGCGCTGGGCCGAGGCCCAAGGCTTCGAGGTCCACCTGTTCGATCGCCAGGACGGCGACGAAGCGGGCTTGAAAAGCGCGTCGATGGAGGTCATCGGGCCCTACGCTTTCGGGTACCTCAAGTCCGAGGCGGGGGTGCACCGTCTGGTGCGCATCAGCCCCTTCGACGCCCAAGCGCGGCGTCACACGTCGTTTGCGTCCGTGGACGTCTACCCGGAAGTCGACGACGACTTCGAGATCGACATTCCCGACAAGGACGTGCGGATCGACACCTACCGCTCCTCCGGCGCGGGCGGCCAGCACGTCAACAAGACCGAGTCGGCGGTGCGCATCACCCACATCCCGACCGGAGTCGTGGCGGCGTGCCAAAACGAACGCAGCCAGATCAAGAACCGGGCGACGGCCTGGAAGATGCTGCGTTCGAAGCTCTACGACCTCGAAATGCAACGCCGGGCCGAAGAGCAGCAGATCCGCGAGGGCCAGAAGTCCGACATCGCCTGGGGCAGCCAGATCCGCAGCTACGTCTTGCAGCCCTACCGCATGGTCAAGGACCACCGCACCGGCGCCGAGATGGGCGACACGGACCGCGTGCTCGACGGCTACATCGACCCGTTCATCGAGGCCTTCCTGCGCAGCAAGATGGGCCAGCAGGCCGCGGTGATCTCCTGAGGTCGATGCGCTCGCTTACTTCCCCGACGCTTCGGCTGGACTTCGTCTCACCGCTCCCGCCGGTGCGCTCGGGGATCGCGGATTACTCCGTCGATCTGCTGCCGGCCTTGGCGGAGCGGGCCGACGTGCGGGTGCTCGGCCTCGCCGGCCAACCGGTGGACCCGGGCGTCGCCCGGCGCTTCGCCGTGGTTCCCGCGGCGGAGGCGCCCGACGAGGGCCGGTTGCCGCTCTACCAGATGGGCAACAACCGCCACCACGATCCGGTGGAGGCCCTGGCCCTCGGGCGGCCGGGCGTGCTGACGCTGCACGACGTCGTGCTCCATCACCTGCATTCCGAACAAACGCTCGGGGTGCGGGACTACGGGGCCTATCGCGAGCGGCTGGTGGCGGATCACGGTTGGGTGGGGGCCAAGGCAGCGCGGCCGCGCCTGTGGGGCGGGCACGTCGAGGCGATGTTGTTCGAGCTGCCGGCCCACCGGACGCTCCTGTGCCGCCAGCGCGGCGTGCTCGTGCACAGCGCCTGGGCGGCGCGCACGCTCACCGAGGAGATTCCCGGCCTGCGGGTGGCGGCGGTGCCCATGGGGATTCCGTTACCGCCGCCAGCCGATCGAGCCGTGGGCCTCGGCTTCCGGCAGCGCCACGGCATTCCGCCGGACGTGCCGTTGATCGGCTCCTTCGGCTTCCAGACGCCGATCAAACGCACCGACCGGGTCGTGCACGCGCTCACCGCCCCGCAGCTGTCGCGGGTGCACCTGGTGATCGTGGGCGAAAGCCCCGCGGGGGCGAGCCTGGTCGAGCTCGCTCGCGAGTTGGGCGTGGCCGACCGCGTGTTCGAAACCGGCTTCGTCACCTTCGATGAGTTCGAAGCGGGCATCGCGGCCTCGGATCTAGCGCTCAATCTGCGGTACCCGTCCGCCGGGGAAACGTCGGCGTCGCTCCTGCGGGTGCTCGCGGCCGGGCGGCCGGCGATCGTCTCCGAGTTCGCCCAATTCGCCGAGCTGCCGGCGGCGGTCGCGCTTCAGGTGCCGGTGGGGGAGGGCGAAGTCGAGGGTCTCGTGGCCCGG
Organism: Thermoanaerobaculia bacterium; assembly: GCA_033762835.1. Classification (GTDB taxonomy): domain Bacteria; phylum Acidobacteriota; class Thermoanaerobaculia; order Multivoradales; family DATKCC01; genus JANRLG01. The sequence continues at coordinate 47,166 of JANRLG010000234.1, read as the reverse complement.
CTCGCCGAGCTGTTGGCCGCCCCGGAAGCCCTCGCCAGCATGGGCGCCGCGGCCCGCGAGCACGTGCGCCGCGAGCACGACCCGGCGCGCGCGGCGGCGGCGGTGGTCGAGCACTGCGCAGCGTGGCAGCACGCCGAACCCCTCGGCGCAACGGCTCCCGAGGTGCCCGCTCCGACGAGCTTCACCGGGCACCACCTGCCGGCGCGCCTCGCCGTTTCCGGCGCGGAACGGCCCTGGCCCGCGGGCGAGCGGCGGCACCTGCGGGCGACGCTCGTCAACTCCGGTCCGGCGACGCTCCTGGCCGCCGAGCGGGGGCCGGGAGGCATCGCCCTCGAGGTCGCCTGGGTGACTCCCGGGGGCGATCCCGACGCCGGTCGGCCGTGGTTGCCGCTGCCGCGGGACCTCGCCGCGGGCGAGAGCCACACCTTCGAGTTCGCCCTTCGCCGGCCCTTGGGGGAAGCAGCGCTCCGGCTGATTCCCCAACTCGCGGGTGGACCGCGGCTGGTCGAGCTCGGCGGGCCGTTGTGGGAGGGCGAGCTGTGAGTGGCCGCAGCCGCTTCGCCTGGGGTCTGCTCGGCGCCCTGCTCCTGGCCCTCGTGGTCGGCGCGGTGACGATGAATCGCGCCCGATGGCCGGGGCTCGTCGGAGACGAGGCGACCTACGCCATGCAGGCCGCGAGCCTCGCCTACGACTTCGATCTCGCCTACGAACGGGCCGACTACGACCGCTTCCAACGTCACTGGGGCCGCTCGCCGGACGGGCTGATCCTCCAAAGTCGCGACCACGGCGCGCACATCACTTTCGGCAAACCCTGGGTGTACGCCCTGACGATCGCGCCCTTCGTGCGCTTCGCGCCGGAAAACGGCGCCTTCGTGGGCAATGCGCTGCTGCTCGCCTTGGCGGCCCTGGCTGCCGCCTGGACGCTCGAGCGCCGGCTCGGGCGCTGGGCGCCCGTGTGGGTGGCGGCGTTCGTCTTCGGCTCGGTGACCTTCGTGCCGGTGTTCTGGGTTCATGCCGACGTTTTCCTGCTCGCCGTGGTCGCCCTTGCCTACGCCTTGGCCTGGGCAGGCGAGGGGGACCCGGCGGAACGCTCGGCGCGCTTGACGGAGATGTACGAGGGCGATCCGCTCGGCGCGCCGGAGCCCCGGCGACTCGGTCGCTGGCTCGCAATCGGGGCGCTGCTCGGCGCCGCGGTCACCTTCCGGCCGTTCCACCTCGCCTTGGCCGTCCCCGTGTGGTTCGCCGTCGGCGGCGGTGCGCCGCGCCACTGGCGCCGTGGTGCGCTGGTCGCGGGCCTCGTGTTGGTCGTCGGCGTGTCCGCTCTCGGAGGCATTCTCGCGGGCGGCAGCTGGACGGGGTACGGCGGCGAGCGCCAGGGTTTCTACGGCTCCACGGGCTTCCCGGACGTCGACTTCGACCGCGCGAACTGGGCGCAGTCCGTGGCGCGCTGGGGCAACACCTCGTGGATTCACGAGGAGACGCTGAAGTTTCAGTTCGATGCCCGCCTGTGGGCGTGGAACAGCGTGTACTTCCTGATCGGCCAGAACGTCGGCGTGTTGCCCTACTTCCTGCCGCTGCTGCTGGGCCTGTTCGCGGCCCGCCGCGAGGGCGGCCGGGGGTGGTTGCCGGTGGCGGCGGTCACCGTCGTCGCCGCGCTGTTCCTGGTCATGCCGTTCAACTTCTACGGCGGCACTGGCTCGGTGGCCAACCGCTATTTCCTGCCCATTTACCCGGCGTTCTGGTTTCTGGCGGCTCGGCCTATCGGCGGGCCGCGTCGCTCTTGGCTGCCGCCCGTGCTGGTCACCCTCGCCGCTGCGCCGTTCCTGTGGCCGGCGTGGCTCTCGGCGCGGGAGTTTCCGGTCGACGATCACGGTCGTTACCGCCACGTCGGGGCCTTGGCCGTCCGGGTCCTGCCCTACGAGACCACCCAGAGCCACATTCCCGGCGGTCGCGATGTGTTGCATCACAACCTCTGGCTCAAGTTCCGCAGCCTGGACCTCGGGCCCGACGGCGACGACGCGGCCTGGTTACGCTTGCAGCGCGGCGGCCGAGGTGAGCTGCTGGTGGGGCACAGCCGGTTGCTGTCGGGGGTTCGTCTCGAGGTCGGGGCGGAGGGTCCGAGCCAAGTGGAGGTCGTCGGGGGCACGGTGGGGACGCGGGTGCTGACGCCCACCGGTGGTGTCGTCTTCGAAATCCAACTCGAGGAGCCCTTCCGCATCCACCCGATGTGGTGGACCTGGGAGGATTACCCGCTGTATCGCCTCGAGATCGCCTTTCCCAGCGTGACCAGCACGGCCGGCACGCGTTTCCGACTGACGCCCATCGTGGCCGGAGGGCCGACGTGACGAACCCGTGGTGGAATGAAGTGGCAGCCCGGCTGGAGACGCCGCCGCCGACGCGCCTCAAGCCCAAGAAGCGGGACGTGCGCCCGGCCGCGGTGCTGGTGCCGCTCTACGTGGAAAACCGCGAGCTGTGGACGATCCTCACCCGCCGGACGGACCAGCTGCCCACCCACAAAGGCCAGATCGCCTTTCCCGGCGGCGCGCGCGAGCTGGGGGAAGGCCCTTGGGACGCGGCCCTGCGTGAGGCCCACGAAGAAATCGGCCTGCTGAAGCAGGTGGTGCTGCCTCTCGGCACCCTCGACGAGTGCGAAACCCCGGCCGGCTTCCGCGTCGTACCCTGCGTCGGGGTCGTCCCCGCCGGCTTCGAGCCCACCCTCGATGCCGGCGAGATCGCCGAGGTGTTTTCTCTGCCGCTTTCCGCCCTCTCCAATCCAAGCCTGGTCGAGGACCGCCGCGTCCGCATCGACGGCCTCGAACGTTCGCTCCGCATCTACCACGTCGGCCGCCACCAGATCTGGGGTTTGACCGCCCGCATTCTGCAGAATCTCCTGTTGCGCCTGGGGTTGGACGGCGATGACCCGGAGGCCAGTCCGCCGGTGTGAGGTGGAAGGCAGCGGCGAAAACCCACCCTCTCGCCCCAGCTGGGGCGAGCCCGGCCGCTGCGTCGAACGAACGATCCTCTGTGGGTAGCGGCCGGCCCTGTGCCGGCCGTGGCCTGGTAAAATGGCGATCATGACCAAGAAGATGTCGATTCAATTTCTTTTTGAGTCGACCCTAGAACCACTCGGCGAAGAGCTGGAACTCGGCTAGGCTAGGCGCACCATGGCCGAACGCCGGAAGAAAGCCGCTACCCCCGAGCCCATCCCGGGGATCGAGTCCGTCACCGTCCAGGGCTTCAAGTCCATCCGGGACGAGCTGACACTAGAGTTCCGCCCGCTCACGGTCCTCTGCGGCGCCAACAGCTCCGGCAAGACGAGCATCATGCAGCCGTTGCTGATGATGAAGCAGACGCTCGAGTCGCCCGTGGACCCGGGGCCGCTGCTGCTGCGTGGGGCTCACGTCGAATTTCGCAACCTGGATGAATTCTTCGCTCGGAGGCAGAATCGTTTTCACGTTGGCCTGACGGTGACTCTGCTAGAGACGATCTTTGAGGGAGAGGGCACCTATCAATCGAGGAAGAGTCGGCTGGTAGCGACTCCAATCACGCTGACCAGCTACTTCAAGCGAGGCATCAAGACACTGGAACTCGAGGGCTCGAGCTGGAGACTTCCGGAAGGGTCTTTCCATCTCAAACCCGGGGGCACACCCGGGGAGGACTTCCAGAAATTCCTGAGAGACTCGCAGAATATTCTCTGGAAAATGTTGGGGCCTCCGGCGGTCGCCAGCCGCGAACGATTCTACGTCGAGGCTTATCCAGTGGACCTCGCAGAGCGCGTTTCAAGTCCGATCACGAAAATCCTCCATTTACCCGGCTTACGGGGAGTTCCTGAGCGCGCCTACGGTCTCTTCGCGGTCGGCGAGGTGTTCCCAGGAAGTTTCGCCGCTTACACCGCAAGTGTTCTCCTTGAGTGGATCTCTAGGGCGAAGCCGCAAGCAAAGGCGGCTCAAGAGGATCTTGAAGCCCTCGGATTGACGGCGCGTCTCGGCCTTCGGGAAATCGACGCCACTCAAGTCGAAGTCCGCGTCGGCCGCCTCCTCTCGTCCGGCTCTGACGACCTCGTGAACATCGCCGATGTCGGCATCGGGGTTTCCCAAGTCCTGCCCGTCGTGGTGGCTCTCCATGCGGCGGAGCCGGGAACGATCGTCTACATCGAGCAGCCCGAGCTGCACTTGCATCCGCGGGCGCAGCAGGCGCTGGCAAAGCTGTTGGTGGCGGCGGCGAAGCGGAAGGTGCGGGTGGTGGTCGAGACGCACAGCGACTTGCTGTTGCTTGGGATTCAGACGTTGGTGGCCGAAGGGGAGATCGACCCGGAGGACGTGGGCCTGCAATGGTTCCACCGGGACGACGAGGGCGTGACCCGCATGGAGCGGGCGGAGCTTCAGCCGGATGGGTCGTTCGGGGAGTGGCCGGAGGACTTCGGGGATACCCGAATGGACGCCGAGGTGCGGTTCATCGCAGCCTACGAGAAGCGGCAGACCTCGAAGCGGCGCAGGAAGCCATGAGTCCCGGCCGACGGAAGGCCCCGAAGAAACGCCTGGTCGTCGTCGATGCCTCCGTTCTTCGAGGAGCGGGGCATCGCTGGCCGAGTCCTTCCTCCGAGGGCAAGTCCTGCGCCGAGGTGCTCAGGACCCTCTGGCGGGTATGCCATTCGGGCGTCTACGGAGAGCTTCTGGCGGCCGAGGCGAACCACCACCAGAGCCAGTTCGGGCGGTCGTGGCGCGCCCGTATGAGCGCTGCCGGGAAATGGCTTCCCCAACTCGAGGAGCGCGGCTGGTTGCAGGCCCTGCTCGCGTCGAAACATTGTCCGCTGTCGCCGTCGGAGCGGGCGAACGCTCGTAAGGACAGCCACTTGATCTCGCTGGCCTGGGTGACGGACCGCATCATCCTCTCGACCGACGACACCGCCGGGGATCTCTTCGCCCGCCTCGTTCCGCTCGACGATCGGCTGGCGCCGGTGCACTGGATCAACCCCCGCACCCACTGCGAGCGCTTGATCCCCTGGCTCGAGCAAGGGGCGCCGGAGCGGGTGGATTGGCAGTTGGGGCGTCGTGCCAGCCGGTGACCCTTGGCCGCGTCTTCAGCGCTCCACGAAGGTGACCTCGCCGCGCGGGATCCTGCGCTGAATCCCTTTGAAGTCGAAGCGGAGCCGGCGTTTGCCGTCGCTGGAGACGATCCAGTCGCCCTCGGTTTGGGCTTCCCCCCAGAGCTTCACGATCACGGTCCGGAGTTGGTCCCGATACTGGCGTTCGTCGTAGCCGTCCGGCAGCTTGACTTCGACGACGCCGCGGCTCGAGTCCTTGCTGACGAGAAGGTAATGTGTTTCCCAGAAATCGGGCACTTCGAACCAACTCGGCAGGGCGAAGGCCGGCTTCGGATAGGCGAAGCGCACGCCGTCGGTGTTTTCGGTGCCCTCGATCACGACGTCATGAGGCGTGAAGAAGGGTAGGCCGCACCACTCCTGCGCCTGGATCGTGACCGTCTTGCCGGTGGCGCGGCTGCGCAGAAGCGCCTTCTTGTCATCGCTCTCCACGATCTCGATCGGCGCGGCGGCGAGAGCCTCGGCGAGGCCCGGAAAGCCCACGGCCTGCTCGCATGCCTTCAGGCGGGCCGAAAGGGCCTCGATCCGGGGGTCCTTCTGTTGAGCGAGACCAGCGCCGCCCCCGAACAGGGTCATCACGGCGATCATCGAAGCCAGGCGTAGGTGGTTCATGGTCGTTGGCATCCCTTTCTCCAAACCATGGCGATGGGAGGGGCAGGGGATGATCAGCAAGGCCGATTCGAAGCTTACCCGCGGTCGAAAGAGTCGGCTTATTTTTCGACCGCGGATGTGACGTCGGCATTACGGCACGACCACACTCCAGCGGCCGGCATCGCCGCTCTCGAAGCCGTCGACGAAGATCTCGGTCGAGACGACGATGGTGTCGGGTCGGGAGTTGGTGTCGTTGAGGAGGAAGTCGGAGGCGGGCGAGAGGAAGGTGATGACGTTGCCGTTCCTGGACATCGTTGCGGTGTAGTAGACGACCTCACGCTCTCCCGAGCGCAGATCCGGCGCGTAGGGCGGATGGGAAACCACGGTGGACCGACCGGTTCCATGGTCATAGAGGAAGAGGTCGTCCCCATTCCCATTGCGGTCCACGAAACCTGCGACAAAACGCGAATCCGGCGACGAGTAAAGCGTGTAGCGCCCCGAAGCGGAGAAGGCGAGCGCGGTCGCCGGCCAGAAGCCTCCTGCCGTGGGGTCGTAGGCCGAAGAGCTGACTCGCGTGGCCACGTGGGCGGCGCGGTCGTAGAGGAAGACGTTGTCCGAGTTCGGGGACGTCGTCGGCACCAGCTGCGCAGAGCGCGACTGGAAGAGCACGAAGCGGGCGTCGTCGCTCAGGAGATACCCACTGCTAAGCCCCGCGGCCGTGAACGGAGCGCCGCCGACGTGGGAGATGAGCTCTGTCGTTCCGAGCAGGCGATCCCGAAGGAAGACATCGACGGAACCGGGGTTGTCGGTGACCCCTGGCGCGAGGTCCGAGGCCACGCTCGTCAGCACCACGAAGCGGCCGTCGGCCGAGAGGCGACCTGCCGCAGTAGCGCGGTTGGCTGTGCTGTTGGGCACGGTGATCGATGGGGAGAGCAGCTCAAGTTGTCCCGACAGTCGATCGAACAAGAAGGCATCGTTGGATGCTCCGTTCGGATCGCTCAGGCCGGCGACGAGGGTGGTCGCCGACGACGTTAAGGTCACATAGCGGCCGTCCCGCGAAAGAGTGCCGCTTCCCGAACCGTTGGCCGCGGTGAGCGGGAGGCCGGCCGCGTGGTCCAGGAGAGCGGTCGTACCCGTCTGCCGGTCCCGGAGAAAAACGTGAAAGCGTTGGCCTCCTGGATCGACGAATCCGGCCACGAGGTCCGAGGCGTTGCTGAACACCAGCACATGGCGACCGTCGGGAGTGATTCCGGAGAAAGAGGCTTGGGAGTTTGATGCTTGGCTGGGACCGGCGCTCGAAGGCGCAACGAGCTCGACCAGACCGGTCGTGCGGTCCCAGAGATAGTCGGCGAGGCCGAACTCACTCGGAACGAAGTCCGCCACAAGATTGCTCGCGGTGCTGTCGAAGACGACGAATCTGCCGTCGTCGCTCACGAAGGCGGGGTAGCAGTCGGCATTACTCGGAACCCCGGGCTGACCGAATGCCTGGCTGATGAGTAGCCTCACCCCGGTCTGGCGATCCAGCAAAAAAGTCTGGAGGAATTCTCCCTGAACCTGGCCGAAGGCGATGAACTGGCCGTTCTCCGAGGAAGCAGAAACCCCAGTGCCTCCGGCGGGAGTCACGGAGACGACGGGTGCCGGCGGACCCGATAGCGCGCTGATCGCCCCGGTCGAAAGCTGAAAGGAGAACAGGTCGAGCGCTCCGTTTTGGTCATCCTGCCCAGTGACCAAGTCGGTCGCCGCGGAGGCAAAGAGGAGACGATCGAGAATCGGCTCGACGGGGGTGGGCAAAGTGGCGGAGTTGTTGCCTGCGGTGGAAGCGCTTGCGAGCGAGTGAGAAACCAGCCGGTAGGCCGAAGTCGTTGCGTCGTAGAGAATAAGGTCGGCCCCGTTGTTGCTGTCGACCATCCCCAGGTCGGTCGCCGTGGTCTCGAAAAGGATGTAGCGCAGGTCCCCCGAGAAGGATACGAGGGTCTGCCCGTTCGCGGCTTGGAGTGGGTTACCCGGCACATGGGAGAGCAGCCGGTTCGCCCCCGTCGTGCGATCGAACAAGAAGGCGTCGGTCGAGTTGTTGGTGTCGACTGCGCCGGCTGCGAGATCGGGGGCTGCGGAGGCGTACACCACGTAGCGGCCATCCGCGGTGAACGCGCCGGCAAACGCGCCGCTCGTTGCCGGGGCCGCGTTGGGTTGGCCGGGAAGGTGGTCCACCAGAAGCATCGTGTCGGTGTCGGCGTCGAGGAGGAACAGATCCGAACCCGGAACTGGGTCCAATTGCCCCGGCACGAGGTTGGAGCCGCGGCTCGAGAAGAGCACCCACCGCCCGTTCGGAGTGATCTGCGCTCCGAGAAACGCCTGTCCGTCTGCGGCGGTCGATGCACTCAGGGCCGACCGGCTGACGAGCAAGGTGGTCTGGGTGAGCGCGTCGTAGCGAAAGAGTTGGAACTGTCCGCTCGGATTGGTGTAGCCCGGCACGAGGTTCGTGGCAGTGCTGCGGAGCAACAGGAAGCGACCATCGGCCGAGATGGCCACGGCTTCGGAAAAGCCGTTCGAAGGCGATTGGGGTTGTCCCACGGCATGGGAGACCAGAATCCTGGCGCCGGTCGAGCGGTCGAACCGAAAGACATCTTGGCTGTTGTTGCCGTCCGTGATCCCAGCAACCAGGTCCTCCGAGAAGCTCTCGAGCAGCAGAAAGCGCAGATCGGGAGTCACGGCGCGAAGGCGAGCCCCGTACTGACTCGGCTGATCCGAGTCATCCCAGCGGGAAGAGACGAGCCGGTTCGTCCGTGTCGTGCGGTCGTATTCGAACACGTCGTCGCCTTCAACGATGTCCAGGTTGGTATCGACTCCCGTAGGCAGGACATCGGAAGCGTCGGTCGAAAAGAGTACGAAGCGCCCATCGGGCGACAGAAAAGCGCTACCCGTGAAGCCGGCCGCGCACCGCAGGTGCGAAGCGGAAGCCCGGCTGACGAGTTGGGTGTCCCCAAGAACCAGATCTCGGAGGAAAAGGTCGGCGGAGCCGTTGGGGTCGAACTGACCGACCAGGACATTCGGCGCATACGAGGAGAAAAGCAGGTAACGCCCAGTGGCACTCACGGCCAGGGGCCAGCTGCTACCTGCCGGCGTTTCACCCACGGTCGGCTGGGTGGCCACGGGCTCGTAGGTGGCGCCGGGCATTTGCGCCCAGGCCGGAAAAGCGAGCAGAGAAAAAACGACGAGGAGCCGGTTTCGAATCATGAGAAATCCTCCTGAAAGAAGACCTTTGGAATCCTACTAGATCGAATACCCGGACGAGTCTCCCGCGGGGGAGTGATAGGCTCCAGCCTTCACGGACGAGCTGTTCTCCGTCGTCCCGTTTGTCTTGCGACCCCTCGGTCCCGGAGTGTTCTCGTGCGGCCCACCCTTCCCCGGGACGGCGCCTTGTGGACGGAGGCCGACTGGGCCCGACTGGACGATTTGGTGCGTTGCCAAGTCGGGTCGGCGCGGTCGGAGGCCGAGGCGTCCGCCGTCGTCGCGGCTCATGCGCGGACGGTGATCCGCGCCTTTTCGACCAGTTTCTTCATCGTCACCCGCTTCTTGCCCCCGGCGAAACGCGCTCGGGTCGAGCTGATCTATGCCGCGGTGCGCCAGCCGGACGAGGTGGTCGACACCTTTCCGCTCGACGCCAGCGAGAAACGCCTGCGGCTGGACGGCTGGCGGGCCGCCTGGGAGCGCGCCCGGGGCCACGGCTCGATCACCGAATCGCTCGCCGCGGGCTGCCCCGTCTTCGCGGCGGGGTTCGCGGCCGTCGAGCGTGCCACGGGGATTCCGCCCGAGTACTACCGCGCCTTTCTCGACGCCATGGCGCGCGACATCGAGCCCGGGACGTTCGCCACGGTCGAGGACCTGATCGAGGGCTACGTCTACGGCAGTGCCGTCGTGGTGGGCTACTTCCTCGCCCACGTCTACGGGCCGAGCGTGCCCGGGGGCTTGCCGCGGGCCCTCGCCGCCGCCCGCGAGCTCGGCATCGCCCTGCAATTGACCAACTTCCTGCGCGACGTGGCGGAAGATCACGGCCGCGGCCGGCTGTATCTGCCCCTCGACTTCCTGCGCGCCGAGGGCCTTTTTACGCTCGATCCGCTGGACCCGCGGCAGCGCGAGCCCCTCGCCCGCGTCCTGCGCCGGCTCGCGGCGGTGGCGGAGGAGCACTACGCCCGCGCCCAGGCCGGCCTCGACGCCTTCGCCCCGGACTGCCGGACGGCCATCGCGGCCTGCATCGGCGTTTACCGGCAACTGAACGAGCGCGTGGGTCGCGAGCCCGCCCGGGTGTACGAGCGGCAGAGTGTGCCGCTGCGCCAGAAGCTGCGCGCCCTGCCGCCCTCGAAGTACTGGCGGCTGCCGGCGGCGTTCCTGGGGATTCAGGAGCGCATGGAAGGAGCCAGCCCTTGAAGAGGGCGACGCCTGCGTTGCCCCTACGGAGCGGGAGGGGCAGGACAACGGATCCGCCCGTCCGGCCAACATCACGCCGCCGTAGGGGCGACGCATGCGTCGCCCAGGTGCGGACCGGGACAGCCCCCAGCCGTAGGGGCGACGCATGCGTCGGCCAGGTGCGGACCGGCACGACTTCTTGCCCGCCCTCCTCGGGGGCGCCATGACTGCCCCCATCGCCGTCGTCGGCGGCGGGCTCGGGGGCCTGTCCGTCGCCATTCATCTCGCCCTGGCGGGTCGGTCGGTCACGATCTTCGAGGCCAACCCCACCGTCGGCGGGCGGGCCAACCAGCTCGTCTTGCCCGGCGGCTTCACCTTCGACACCGGCCCGTCGCTGCTCAACTACCCGTGGCTTTTCCGGGAGCTGTTCGCCCGCGCCGGGCGCAACTTCGACGACTACGTCACGCTCCACCCGGTCGAGCCGGCTCTGACCTTCGCTTGGCGGGACGGCACCCGCTTGGCTTTGTCGTCCGACTACGACCGCTTGCGGGCCGAGGTCGAGCGCCTCGACCCCGGGGGTGGCGCAGGGCTCGCCGAGTTCTTCGCGGACGCCGCGGTCAAATATCGGCTGACCTTCGACAAACTGGTCACGCGCAATGAGGACAGCGCCGTGCGCTGGATGCTCGGCCTGTCGTTCCTCGAAGCCGGGCGCCTCTCCCTGTGGCGTTCCTTGGCCGGCGAGCTCGGCCGCTTTTTCCGGGAGCCCAAAATCGTCGAGGCCCTCGGGTGTTACGCCATGTACCTGGGCGGCTCGCCGTACCAGTTGCCCGGGTTCTTCTCGATCCTGCCTTACGGCGAGCTGGCCCACGGCCTGTGGTTGCCCGCGGGCGGCATCTACGGCTTGGTTCGGGGGCTCGAACGGCTGGCTCGGGAGCTCGGGGTCGGCATTGAGACTGGGACCCGCGTCGCCGAGATCACGACGGCCGGCGATCGGGTGACCGGTCTCCGGCTGGCCGACGGGCGGCAGGTGCCGGCCACCGTCGTGGTCTCGAACGTCGACGTGCCGACGACCGAGACGCGGCTCCTCTCGACGCCGCGGCACCAAGCGGCCCGCACTCGCCGCACGGCCAAAACCCGCATGACCCCCGGCGTCGTGACCTTCTACTGGGGAGTGCGGCGGCGCCTGCCCGGCCTGCCGCACCACACGGTGTTCTTGCCCACCGACTACCGCGCCGCCTTCGAACAGCTCGACACGCGGATTCCGGACGATCTGCCGTTCTACGTCTCGGTCGCCTCCGAGACCGATCCGAGCTTGGCGCCTCCGGGGGGCTCCACGGTGTTCGTCCTGGTGCCGACGCCGGTGCTCTCGAAGCTCGGCCCCCACGACGAGGCGGCCTTGGTGGCGGACTTGCGGGTGCGGGTGCTGACCCGCCTGGCCGAGGCCGGCGCGGCCATCGACCCCGCGGACCTCGTGGCCGAGGAGGTTTGGACCCCCGGCGAGTGGTCGCGCCGTTTCGGCCTGCACGACGGCTCGGCCTTCGGAGCCGCCCACACGCTGTTCCAGGTCGGGCCCTTCCGGGCGCGCAACTACAGCCGGGAGATCGCCGGGCTCTACTTCACCGGTGCCGGCACCACCCCGGGCACGGGCATGCCGATGGTCGTGCTCTCGGGCCAGCTGACCGCCGAGCGAGTGATCGCGAGGGAATCCGGTGGAGCTTGAACGCTGGGGGAGCGGGCCGCGGGTCTACCTCGGGCTCCACGGCTGGGGGGGCAACCGCACGACCTTCGAACCGTTGCGCGTCCGCCTGCCTCCCGACGTGACGTTTTGGAGTGCCGACTTACCCGGGTACGGCGTTTCCCCCCGACCCGAGGCTTTCACCGAGGCCGCGGTGGTCGACGACATCGTGGCCGCGGTGCGCCGGGTGAGCGAGGAGTCAGGCGCCCGGCCGACTCTGGTGGGCAATTGCCTGGGGGCGATCCTCGCACTGTCGACGGCGCGGCGGATCGAGCGCGAGCTGGCGGGCCTCGTGGGGATCGACGCCTTTCCGTTCCTGCCCTGGTATTTTTCGCTCTTCACGCGCGGCAGCTTCGGCCGTCGGGCCTACTTCGCCACCTTCGCGAGCGCCCTCGGCCGCCGGCTCACCAATCAGGCGCTGGCCGCACGCCGCACCGAGGACGCCGACTTGACCGCTTCCTTCGCCCGCGTCGATCACGACGTCACCCTCGCCTACCTGCACATCATGCGGGCCATCGGCGGCGCCGAGCACTTTGCCGGGCTCGGCCTGCCTGTCACGCTGCTCCACGGTGAGCGGACCTTCGGAGCCGTGCGCTCGGGGGGCGAGCGTTGGCGCCGAGCGCTGCCCCAGGTCCGGACGGTGGCCCTGGCGGGAGCGGGTCACCTGCCGCTCCAGGAAGCGCCGGACGCCGTCGCGGCAGTGGTCTTCGGGGAGGACCGGTGACGACTCTCGGCCTCGTCGCCGCCGGTCTCGCCCTCGCCACGGGGCTCGTGGCCGTGCTCAACGCCCTCGTCTGGCGCCGGGTGCGCCCCGGCGCCCCGTTGCCCGCGGGTACCGTGTCGGTGTTGATTCCGGCGCGCGACGAAGAGCACAACCTGCCGCTGGCTCTCGAGTCCGCCCTCGCTCAGGGCCGGGTGCCGACCGAAATCCTGGTCTACGACGACGGCTCGACGGACGGCACCGCGGCGGTGGTCGACCAGTTCACGGTGCGGGACCCGCGGATCCGGCTGGTCTCCGGCAGCGGCGAGTTACCCCCGGGTTGGTGCGGCAAACCCCATGCTTTGGCCCAGCTGGCCGCCCAAGCCCGCGGCGACTGGCTGCTGTTTCTCGATGCCGATACCCGGCTCGGCGTCGGCGGCCTCGCGGCCTTGATCGCGGCGGCGGAGGAGAACCGCAGCGACCTCGTGTCCGCCTGGCCGCGTCTCGAAATGTTCGGCTGGGCCGAGCGCTTCCTGCTGCCGCTCCTCAACTTCGTCACCCTGACGTTGTACCCGACGCCGGTGCAGTTCTACCGGCGGGACGCCGCCCTCGGGCTCGCCCACGGGGCCTGCATCCTCGTGCGGGCGTCGGCCTATCGCGCCGTCGGGGGACACGGCGCCGTGCGTGGCGAGATCTTCGAGGACACGGCTCTTGCTCGCGCCTTCCGCGCTGCCCGGTTCGCCGCCCATTGCCTGGACGGTCAGGACGTCGCGCGGGTGCGCATGTACGACTCCTTCGGGGCGATTTGGGCCGGCTTCCGCAAGAACTTCCGGCCCGGCTTCCGGCGCGGCGTGAGCTTCTGGCTCTTCCAACTCTTCCACCTGCTGGCCTTCGTGGCCCCGGCCCCCGCGGCCCTCGGTTCCTGGTGGGCCGGGGGCGACCCGCGGCCGTGGCTGGTCGCTCTGGCAGCGGGACTCGTGGCGCGGCTGGCCCTCGCTCTCCGCTTCGGTCACCCGGTCAAAAGCGTCTTGCTCCACCCGGCCGCCGAGGCGGTGATGGTGGCCCTGGGGCTCGCCTCCTGGTGGGCGGTGACGAGCGGCCGCGGCGTCGACTGGAAAGCCCGCACCTACTCCGGCCGAGGGGCAGCGTGAGCGCGCCGCGCATCGTGGTCGTGGGTGGTGGGTTGGGTGGCCTCGCCGTGTCCCTGCGCCTGGCCGCGGCCGGAGCCGGGAAAATCACCCTCTGCGAGCGCGGGGAGCGCCCGGGCGGCAAGCTCAACCTGCTCGAAAGAGAGGGCTTCCGGTTCGATACCGGGCCGTCGTTGATCACCCTGCCGGAGGTCTTCGTCGAGCTGTTCGCGGCCGCTGGGGAGGAGCTCCCGAAGCACCTGGCACTCCGCCGGCTCGATCCCCATGCCGAGTACGTCTACCCGCACGGCACCCGTTTCGCCGTGTCGCCGAACTTGCCCGCCTGGCTTGCGACCCTCGCCCAGCTCGGCAAAGGGGAGCCCGAGGCGTACCTCGAGCTGCTGGCCCTGGGGGCGCGCATCTACGGCGTCTCCCAACCCTCGTTTCTCACTCGGCCGGTCACGGCGCCGCCGGACCGAGCGGTGTTGCGCAGCCTGCGCCGCTTTCCGCTGCGTGGCGCCTGGGGCAACTACGCCGCGACGGTCGAGTCGATCGCCAAGAGCCCGGAGCTCCGCCAGCTGTACCTCCGGTACCCGACCTACGTCGGCTCGTCGCCCTGGGCCTGCCCGGCGACGCTCCTGGTGATTCCGTACCTCGAGTTCGCCTTCGGGGCCTGGGCGGTGGAGGGTGGCCTCTATCGCATCGCCGAGGTGCTCTCGGGGCTTCTGGCCGCGCGCGGGGTCGAGCTGCGCACGGGGGCGGAAGTGACGCGGATCGAGCGGGCTGGCGGCCGAGTTTCGGGCGTCCAACTCGCCTCCGGGGAGCGCCTGCCGGCGGAGATCGTGGTGACCAACGCCGACGCCGCGGAGCTGCCGCGGCTGCTCGGCGAGGGGGACGGCGGCCTGGCGCCGGCCGAGCGTTCCTTGTCCGGCCTGGTGTTCCTGCTCGGCGTGAAGCGGGATCTGCCGGAGCTCGCTCACCACACGGTTTACTTCTCGGCCGACTACCGACGGGAGTTCGACGACCTCTTCGTTCGCCGCGACTTTCCGGACGACCCGACGGTCTACGTCAACGCCGCCTCCCGCACGGACCGCTCGGTGGTTCCCGGCGGCATCGGCGAGACGTTGTTCGTCATGGCCAATTCCCCGGCCGAGCCCGGATGCTGGGGTGACCGAGAGATCGAATCCGCCCGCGAACGGGTGTTCGCGCGGCTCGCCGCCGGCGGGTTTCCGGATCTCGGTACGGACGTGGTGGTGGAAGACGTCTGGACGCCCGCCCGCTTGGCCGCGGCCTACCGCGCGCCCGGCGGCGCGATCTACGGCACCCACTCCCACGGCTGGCGCCGGGCCTTCCTGCGCCCGGCGAATCGGGTGCGCGGAGTGCGCGGCCTCTACCGCGTGGGCGGCAGCGCCCACCCGGGCGGCGGCACCCCCACGGTGTTGCTCTCGGCGCGCATCACCGCTGGGCTGGTGCTCGAGGACTTGCGGTGAACGCCGCCTTCACCAAGGCCCTTTCCGTCCTCGGTGTCGGCCTCTTCGCCGTGCTCTGGCTCGGCGGCGTCGTGGCCTACGCCTGCTGGGGTGCGCCGCCGGCGGGTTCCGAGTGGACGGCTCCGGCGTTTCTCGTCCTCGGCGCCGCGCTCGCAACCTTCAGTGCCGCCGAAGCCGGCGCGGCCCGCTCCGTGCGGCTGCTCCTCGTGGCCCTCTTTGGCTTCCTGCTCGAGGCCCTCGGTGTCGCCACCGGCTGGCCCTTCGGCGAGTACACCTACACCGAGGTCCTCGGCCCGCGGGCTCTCGGCGTCCCCCTCGTGCTCGGCGCCGCCTGGTTACTCGTCGCCTCCTGGGCCGACGGCCTCGCTCGCCGCTTCCTCACCTTCCGCACCGGCCGAGTCGTCCTCGGCGCCGCCCTCATGACCGCCCTCGACCTCGTGCTCGACCCCCTCGCCGCCGGCCCCCTCGGTTACTGGACCTGGCCCGCCGGCGGCACCTACCACGGCATCCCCGCCAGCAACTTCCTCGGCTGGTTCCTCGCCGGTCTAGTCGCCCAGGCACTCCTGGCAGGTGCCCCGGCTCCGGTTCGCCTCGAACGCCGGATCGGCCTCGCCCTCCTGGGCTTCTTCAGCCTACTGGCCACCCTGCTCGGCCTCTGGCTGCCGGCGCTGGTGGGGTGGGGGTGGGGGGGGGGGGTGGGGGTCGCGGTGCGAGCCGGCTTGACTAGTCGCAGCGATGCCACGAGTGGTAGATGGTGATCTCCGTCGCCGGGCCTTTGTCGTCCGGCCAGGAAAATCCCCGTTGGTGGCGGCTTTTGTAGAGGGTTTCGGCGCGCTCCGACGGCTCCGTCTGCGCCACTGCCGTTGGCAACGCCTCGGTCTTCAGGGTCGCGAGTCGATTCGGCGCCGACATGGCGGGAACCAGGTCACCGGGGATGGTGCGGCCGGCTCGGGAGTAACCGATCATCATGGCCTCCGGCATGGCCCAGGCATAGTCGCCACGGATGAAGCGAATCAGGCCGTCGTCACAGTAGGCGCTGCCAGCGGAATGGTCGCCGTCCACGGGTTTGCATTCGACGAACAGCGCGTCCTGGGTCGATAGCACCGCTCGAGGCTCTTCGTCGTCGTGTCGGAGCTTGAACCATAGGTCGGGAGCCTTGGCGAGTTTGGTGGAGTCGAAGTTCTCTGTTTGTGTTTGGCGAACGACAGTGTCGAACCTGCGGCGATCAAAGCCGGAAACCGCACCGGATTGCCGGAGGTCGTTTTCGATCACGTTGCGCAAGGCTGTCGTGATGCGGTCTTCCTTCTCCTTGGCAAGGTCGAAGCCGCATTCCATCAGCACCTCGAAGGCCCGGAGCAAGACCTGGCGAACCACAAGAATCACGGGTAGGTCGAGGGGCGGGTGCGGCAAGCAGTAGGCCGACGCGGGAACGCCCTGAGTCAGAAGGCCGCTCGGCGAACTCATGAGGCTCCGGGAAGGCCGAAGGCGCTCAAGTGTTCGCGGAGGATCGACTGACCACACAGGCGCGCCCGCGTGATCGTCCACCAGCGCTTCTGGTTCAGCAACCCGAGAAGCAAACCCCGGCTTTCCGGAAGCCGCACGAAGATTCGGCTGGCACCCCGAACATCGGCTTGGCTCATGGCCTCGGCCAGCAGCTGCGGGTCGATCTCGAGGGGCTCTGCGAATCGTGACAGACCCAAGAAAGCCCAGGCCTCGCGCCAGAGATCCGGTTGGCGGAGCGGCTCCTGTACGGTGAGCCTCTCGGCGCAGACTTCGAAGAATGGCTTCAACAGTTCTGCAAGCTCGCCACTGAACACCTCGCGATCGGGCCTCTGGGTGGGCACAAAAGCACGGCGACCCTTCTTTCTATAGACAGCAGCCGAGAACAAAGTGTCGCGGATCGTCTGAGAGGCATCCGTATCTAACTGATAAAGACGGAAGATTTCTTCGTCGATCTCATCCACCGGGACCGCCGTGCTTTGCTGGACGCTTCTAGCCAGCTTGACCAGCGATTTCTTTTGTTGAGGCTGAAGCCCGGAGACCTCTGGAAAAGGCAGAGCGTCGAAGTCTTGTTTGGTGAAAATGAGTCGGTCCGCTCCCTGCGAAACGCTGGTCATCGAGGCGAAATACCGAAAGAGTGAGCTATGAGGGAGTAGGAACAAGAGGGCTCCAAGACTTTCTGGGTCGCGATGTCCACTACAGGAGTAGCCGTAGTAACTCTGGTCGAAAGCTAGCTCTTTTTCCGAACGGTAGGCCGCTGGCGCGAGCGGGTCGCTGCCAGGCGCTTTGGGCACGATGACCAACGGAGGCTGATATAGCTCTAAGGTCTTCGGCCAATAAGCTGAACAGCGAACCGCCCCACCGTCTCCGATGACTCCGTAACTCTCGCTGAAGGTATTCAAGGAGTGAAATGTTATCGAGAATCCATTGTTCGGCTTGTCGAACACAGGCAGATCACACAAGAAATCGGCATTCTTTTGCCTCAACTTCGGCGAAAGGTTGAAGCCCTGGCCGGTTTTGTCCCCTTTCGGATTCCACGCCTTCCAAACCTCGGCCAACGTCTGCGGAAAGGCACCAAGGATGGTTTCCATGACCTCGACATCTCGCCAGGTTCCCAGGGTGAGCGTCTTCAACACCCATGGCTGTCGAAGGACCCGTTCGAGGCTCACTGGCCGAGCGGCCTCGTAGTCGAGGCGAAACCGACTCTGGCGGTTGACTTCGGGATCGTGGAGCGGCGCAGCGAAGATGAAGCGGTGCTCCTTCGGAGGTAAAGCGTTGCGGGCGAAGAGGAGGCAGAAGGGTAAATCCATAGCTTCCCAGACCGCGGTCTTCCTCAGGTCAGCCCCGTTCAGGAGGCCTGTGACGGAAACCCCCTGGAGCACCGCTTGCCAGGCTTTGTGGCCCTTGCCGGTCGTTCGTCCGATGACTCTGGCAGGAAGGGCGAAGGCTAGGATGCCACGGTCCTTCTTGGCCCATTCG
Organism: Thermoanaerobaculia bacterium; assembly: GCA_033762835.1. Taxonomy (GTDB): domain Bacteria; phylum Acidobacteriota; class Thermoanaerobaculia; order Multivoradales; family DATKCC01; genus JANRLG01. The sequence goes on along the minus strand of JANRLG010000234.1, from coordinate 29,039 downwards.
GTGGCGCGCCAGAGGAAGGGAAGGTCCGGGTTCTTGTCGGGGTTCTCGTATTTCTTGGCCAGGTTCGACAATCCGCGACGTTCCAGGGCGCGCTGAGCGATCTTGGTGAATTCATTGTTGAGCAGAGTCGACGCTGTTTTGCCCTTCCGGCCACTGCCACCGAGGGCGTTCTGGGTCTCGCGTTCGCGCAAGCGTGTCCACGGTGGGTTTCCGATCACCAGGTCGAAGCTGCCATCGAGGTCGGTGGGCACCAGCGGCCCCAAGCTGCCCAGGGAACGGACCGCTTTGTCGGCTCCCGCAAGGCTGCCGCCAGTGTCGAGAACGTCCTCGCCGCAGTAGAACAGCACACCCTTTCGGGGGTCGGAAGTGCGCAAATTGCTCGGGAACCGAAGGGCTTTGGGGGGCCGTGGTGTGGCGTTCAGTTCGATCGCGGTGATGTAGAGCGCCAGCGCACCGAGGCGTAAGGCCGAGCGGCTGACATCGAAACCACGCAGTTGGTTGTAGAGAATGCTCTGAATGGTCCGGGTGTCTGGGCGCTTGCCGTCCGCTCGCCAACGCTCGGCGACGAGGCGCCGGAAGGCGAGGACCAGGAAGATCCCGGCACCGCAAGCCGGGTCCAGCACCCTTGCAGCTTCCGGTCTGTCGATCGCGGCAAAAGCCTGGTCAACCATCAGCCGGGCAATCAGTCGCGGGGTGTAGTGGACACTCGTCTCGCGGGCCAGCTCCGGGTCGACGAGGTGACTGAAGCTCTCGTAAACCTGGCTGAGCACGCCGACGGGAATGTGGGCGAAGTCCAAATCTCCCCAGTCCAACTCGGTTTGAATCGAACCGCCCACCGAGCGCCAGCCCTTCAGAATGGCATCCAAGTGGGCGAAGAGCCTGGAGCCTGCAATTCCTTCGGCCCGGCGATAGAAGTCCAAGTAAAGAGCTTCACGGCCAACTCGGTCCGACGCGGGGGTGTTTTCGTCGATCAGCCGCAGAAAATCGCCGTTGAACGTTTCGTCCAGCCAAGCCGAAGTCTGCGCTGCCTTGTCGGCCGTCGCGAAGGCGTCTTTGAGGCCATCGGCCGCCGGACAGATTTTGGACAGCTCGTTCTCCCGAACGATCCGACGGTCGATCAGGAACCGAAAGAACAGCACCCTTCCGGCCATCGAGAGGACATCGAGAGGGTTCAGCCTCCGTTCGCTGAGCTCCGGGGTGAGGAATGCTTCGGTGGTTTGCTTCAGCAGCTCGAAGATCTTGTGGAAAACGTAGTCGGTACCCGGAGCCTCTCCAGCCTGATTGAAGGTCCCCTGCACGAGGGATTGGAAGAATAGCGGCGCCTCGAGGTCGGCTTCCTGAACGACCATCGCTGGGCCAGCAATGTCCTTACTCCCAAAGCTGATCGGGTAGAGCTCCAGAGAGCCGAAACGCGCTACTCCCAACCAGGCTGGGTCGCTACGGTTGGCCAGCCGCCGCTGCAGTTGGGCGAGCTGAACGGCGTTCAGCTCCTGCGTTCCGGCGCCATCCAGGATGTAGAGCAAGGCGGTGCCCTGAGACTCGACGACCCCCGCCAAGGGCGTCGCGGCCGAGCCACGGCTCTTCGGCAGGAGGTCCAGGTAGTCGACCTGCGCAGGATCGATTGCCTGTTGATCGAGCCGGATGAGGCTTGGACAGCCATAGGCTCGAAGGCGCACATCGAGCGGCCGCAAGTCCGCTTCGAGATTGGTTTCGGCGCTCATGGTCTCCGGCCAGCAAGAGGGCTCTTCGCTGGCTGTTGAGCCTACCATCGCGGAAGCCTGTTGGATGGCCTACCGTTGCTGACCAAGTCGCCCACCGTTCGTTCTAAGGGAGGAGTGGTCCGAACATTCAGATATTCTTCTATGCTATCTTCCGGCTACGTTGACTTTCTGGCTTTCTGAGGATCCGGTCCCTGCCCGAGCGGTGGGCGCACGACTCGGGACGGTGTTGGAAACGGCGCCCAAGGAGGTTCGGGCCATGTTGACTCCCGTTCGTCTCGTCCTGGTGCTCGTCTTGTTGGTGGCCTCGCCGCTGGTTGCGGCCGAGGTGGCGCCGCCGGAAGGCGCTGCTCCGCTCTTCTTGGCTCCTGCCTGTGCCTCGGCGCCGTCGGCCGTCGCGGCTGCCTCGGCGGGAGAGCTGCCGGAGCTCACGGTCGGAATGCTCGAGGCGAGTTCGTGCACGGCGCAGCAGAACTGCCCGGGTTCGGGCTGCTTCATCAGCTGTGCGGGCAGCTCGTCGTGCACCGTGGGCGCCACGTCGGTGACCTGCGACGGCGCCACTACGAATTGCCCCAGCTGCCCGGCGCCGCCCTCGGGCTGCGTCGACCCCTGTTGTTGGTGTGAGTGCAAGGCCAGCGGCGGCACGAACATCGCGTGTACGCGTAGCTGCTGCCTCGACTGCTGGCCGCCGCTTTCGTGCCTGTGAGCCCCCGGCCCGCGACGGGCTGAGCCCTCGCGGCGGAAAGTGCCGTGGCCCGGCCCGCGAGGTCGGGCCACGGGTTTGCCGTCGCGCCCCGCCGTTTACTTCTTCTTGCTGTCCTTGGGTTTGTCGGCTGCGACCTTGGCGCCCTTCTTGGGCTTCTTGGTTTCCTTCTTCTGGGCGTTGTTGCCTTTGGCCATGAGGTCCTCCTTGGGGTGACGAGGGGGAAATTGTACGTTCTCCGGGCTTCAGGGCGGCGCTGCTTCGTCGACGAAGAGAAACACGTCCGGCGCTCGCCCGTCGGAGCCGGGGTCGGTGAACCAGAAGTTGAAGTCGTGGGGATAGAGGTTGTTGGCCTGGGTGACGAAGGCGGCGGTGCGGCCGTCGTCGCTCAAGCTCGCCCGACCGAGGAAAAAGAGGGGCTCCCGAGCGTTCGAGCCGCCGTCGGGTTCGCCGGGGCGGTGGGAGAGGAGCCGGGCTTGCCGGGTGGTGCGGTCGTAACGGATGAAATCCGGACCCCAGAGGGTGTCCTCGAGGCCGATCACGTCGTCGGAGAAGGCCTCGAAGAGCACGAATCGGCCATCCGGCGTGAGGTCGATGGCGAAGGAATAGCTGAAGCTGCCCTTTTGAGGGGTTCCGGCGCGGTGGCTGATCAGCTCAAAGGTGTCCTCCTGGCGATCGTAGAGGTAGACCTGGGCACGCAAGGGCCGATCGGCGTCGACCAGGGAGGCCTCGGAGTCGAGTAACAGGTAACGCCCGTCCGGGGTCATGGCGACGAGGTACGAAGAACGGCTCGCAGGGCGTTCGCCGCCATCGAACTCGCGCGTCACGCGGCGGATTTGGCCGGTGGTCCGATCGAGCACGGAGATCTGGGTGACGAATGCCGGTTCGGATTGGTGGAAGGCGACCCAGCGGCCGTCGGCCGAGAGGTCGCCGGCCCCGCCGCCGACGGCCGTCGTGAGGTCTCCGTTCGCGTGAGATACCAACTCCACGGCCCCGGTGGTGCGATCGAACAGGAAGGCGTCGCCGGTGTTGGGTGGATCCGAGCCGACCACGAGGTCGTTGGAACCGCTCGAGAAGAAGACGAAACGGCCGTCGGGAGTCAAAACGACCTTTGCGAGCGAGGTCCAGCCGTTGCCGGTTTGGCTCGGGTTCGTCGCCGTGTGGTCGACGAGTTTCGTCGTGGCCGTCTGGCGATCGTAGAGGAAGAGATTGTCGGTCCCTGAGGTGTCGACTTGGCTGGCCACGAGGTTGGTGGCAACGCTCGAGAACAGGACGAAGCGGCCGTCGTCGGAAAGCGCCACGGCCAGCGATGGGCCGTTGGCCGAGGTCGCCGGGTCGCCCGCGGCGTGGGAGACGATCGTCGTCTGACCGCTCACACGATCGTGCACCACGGCGTTGAAGAAGAAACCGGGCGGGACCCCCGGCAACGTCAGGGGGCTCGTCAACAGCACCCGTTGGGCGTCCGGCGTGATGGCTTGGACCGAGCCCGTTGGTAGCGCTTCGAGCTGGCCGGAGTCGCGGTGGTACAGGTAAGAGCCGGTTTCGATGGTGCCTCCCGGCAGCAGGTTGGAGCCGGAGGCGTTGAACGCCACGGAACGACCGTCGGGCGTCATCCGGGGTGAATCTCCGCCCCGGGCCGCGGTCGTTCGAACCGCGAAAGCGGCACCCGAGAGAAGCTCGACCGGGCCTTCGGTCCAAACGAAAACATCGTCGGCGCGATTGCGATCCGGACCGGAGACGAGTTGGCTCGAGGCGGAGGTGAAAACCACCACCCGACCGTGGGCCGCGACCCGGGCCTCGCTGTAGTGACCCGCGCCGGTGCGTAACGGGTCCGCCACGGCGTGGGAGACGAGCTCGGTGCTCGCCGGGTTGCGGTCGAAACGAAAGACGTCCCAGCTGGTGGCGCTGTCGGTTGTGCCCGCAACGAGATCGGCCGCGCTCGAACTGAAGGTGGCGAAGCGGCCTTCGGGAGAAATCGCGAGGGGTGTCGAATCGCCCGCGGCGGTGCGTTGGACCTCCCCCGCGGTGTGCGAGACCAGGTGGGTCGTCCCGGCCTCGCGGTCGAACAAGAAGACATCCGTGGTGGCCGGGCTGTCGAGCTGGCCGGGCACGAGATCGGTGGCCTGGGACGAGAAGAACACGAAGCGACCGTTCGGGCTGAGCTCGGCCGCGATCGCTCCACCGTTGGCAGGCCGGAGTGGACTCCCGGCGGCGCGGGAGACCAGACGATGCTGGCGTAGGGTGCGGTCGAAGAGGAGGACCTGGGCGGGCAGGTCGGAGGAGAATCCAGCGGCTGCCGGGGAGCCGACCCAGGCGATCCACCGGCCGTTGTTCGACAGCCCCGCGGCCTCCCCTCCGAGGGCCAGGGTGGGGCGAGACGGCGCGGCGGAGAGGAGCTCCGTCTGGCCGTTCACGCGGTCGAAAAGGAAGGTGTCCTGGGACCCGGGGCCGTCCTCTTGCCCCGGCACCAAGTCCGGGGCCGAGCTCGAGTAGAGCAGGTAGCGGCCGTCGGGCGTGAGGGCGGAAACGCGGTGGAAGCCATCCGCCAACCGCTCCGGCGCTCCGGCGACGTGAGTGACGAGGCGGGTGGCACCCGTCGTGAGGTCGTAGAACACGATGCCGGTCGCGAAACGAACGCGTTTCTGGAGCACGAGCTCGCGGCCGTCGGCGGACCACAGGGCGCCCCGCCAGGCCTCAAGCTCCGGCGGGAGTGCGGACCGCGTGGCAGCGGTCGTGTCGTAGAGCGCGAGAGGCCCGAGCGGGCTGCCTTCCGCGAGCAGGACGAAACGGCCGTCGGGCGAGATCTCCAGGCCGTAGCTGCCCATCGGAGTCGTGCGGAGCGGCTCGCCGGGGCGGTGGGAGAGCAAGGTCGTGGTGCCAAGTAGCCGGTCGTGCAGGAAGGAATCGACCGTACCGTTCGTGTCGTCTTGGCCCGGGAGCAGGTTCGAAGCGGCGCTGTTGAGGACCTGGAACCGGCCGTCGGGGGTCATCGGTCCCAAGCGGCTCCAGCCGGTGGTGGTGATCGAGTCCTCGGCCACGGCGAGGGACAGCGGGCGCACTTCCGCGGCGAGGGGCGCGGTGGCGACCCAGAGGATCAGGGCGTTCCGGAGAGTCGCGGCGAGGAATCGAGTTGCCTTCGAGGGTTTCATATGTCCATGAAGCATAGGCGGCGAGTCAGAGTCGCGCAAGCCCTGCCTTCTGTCCCGTTCCGAGGCTCCCTCTCACTTTGTCTAGACCGTGAACGATCGCGGGATCTTCCGCGTTCGTAATCGCTCGCGTTTTGCGAGAGGGAGAGTGGAGATCATGCGAACCATGAGATGGACTTCCGTCGCTTTGGCTCTGGGTGTTCTGGCCCTGGCCCCGGCACTTTCGGCTCAGGTGATTTCGATCGCCGACGCCCGGCAGGCGCCGTCGGGGACCTTGGTGACGGTCGAGGGGGCGGTGACCGTGGCCTCGGGGACGTACACGTCCTCGACGTTCGACGAAGGTTTCGCGGTGCAGGATGGCACCGCCGGCATCTACGTCTCGAGTGCGTTCAATTCAGGACTCGACCTGCACCGGCGGGTGCGGGTGACGGGCACGGTGGGCGACGACGGCTTCGGCCAACTCGTCTTGCGGCCCGCGGCGCCGTCCGATGTCGTGCGCTTGCGCGGCGCGCGCCGGGTAGCCCCGGACTTCGTGGCCACGGCGGAGGTCGGTGAGGCCACCGAGGGGAGCCTGCTGGCCGTGCGCGGCACCATCACGCGCATCGTGGTGGACCTACCGTTCGGCTTCCAGGTGTTCATCAACGACGGTTCGGGCGAGACCCAGGTGTTCATCGCGGCGTCCACGGGCATCGACCCGCGGACCATCCCGTTCATGACCGTGGGCCGGAAGATCTACGCCGTCGGCCTTTCCGGTCAGTTCCTGGCCCAGAACGAGGTCCTGCCGCGCGAGCGGGGCGACCTGCGCCCCGCCCACTGAGCAGCTCTGGACGGCCGGGACGAGCCCGGCCGTTCGAGTTTCACGGACAAACCACCGGCGGCGAAGGCATCGGGGTGTTGCCCTTCTTGCCGGGCCGCGGCTGCTGGCCGATGAAAAACGCCACGTCCCAGGCCTCCTGCGGGGTCAGGGCCCCGGCGTTGCCGTAAGGCATGTTGGCGTGGATGAAAGCGGCCAAGTCCTCGAGATTCACGGCCATGCCGGCGGCGCCGTTGAACGACAGGTCACCCCAAAGGGCGGGCCGGTAGTAGGTGTCGCTCTCGTACCGTCCCTCGCCCGAGGCGCCGTGGCAGAAGGCACACTTCTGGAGGTAGACGGACGCGCCGCGCTGTGCGTTCGCGGTCACGCCGACCGACGACAGACACGGAAAGCCGCGGGGCGGCGGTGCTTTGTCGCCGCGGGCGCGCCACTGTTCGTCGAGCCAATCCATGTAGGTCACCACACTCTGCATCGCGACGTTGGTCGCACAGCTTTCGCCGGGCGGAGCGTTCGTGGTGTAGCAGATCGCGCTGCCGTTTTCGCTCCGTTCGAAGCATTGGTTGATGCGGTTGTAGAGCTTCTCCGGCGTCGGATAGGCCTCGTGCATGCCGACCCACCAGGAGGAGCGCGGGTCGCGTCCGCCGCCCAGGTGGCAGCTTGCGCAGTGGAGCTTCGAGCCCACGTACTTGGGCAGCGTCTCGTAGGTCTGGGTGGCGATCCGGTAGCCCCGTTCGATGTCGGCCCAGTGGGCTTGATCCCAGGGTGTCACGGCCTTGACCGGTGCCGGCAGCGGTTGGTCGTAGGCCGGCGCTTCGTTCGGAAGCGGGTTGGTGGGGGTCGTGTTGGGGTTCGGGTAGGCGTCGTTCAGGGTGAAAGTGAAGTCCGCGGAGACCCACTGCGTCCGCCGGTCGAGCCCGGCCACGGCATGGCAACCCATGCAGCTCGAGGTGCCCTGAATGTAGGTTTCGAGGGTGGTGTTGCCGAGCAGGGCCGGCAGCACCGAGAACACCGTCGAGGGTTGCGGCTCGACGCCCGCGGCCGGGGGCACCGGCCACTGGGTCGAGACCAATTCGTAGTTTTGCAGTGGCGTGCCGAGCGGCAGGCCGCGTTTCATTTCGGCGTTGAGGCGCACGAGGTTGTCGACGGCCGCGCTTTCCTTGGCGCAGTCGGGCTCGGTCGCCGGAATCGGGATCACCCGCGTGATCTGGTTCGGTAACCCTGCCGCACGCTGGCGGTTGGGCGGACAGACCGACGGCGGACACGAATTGTCGTGGAAGGACGGTGACGAGCCGGAGACGTTGTCGGCCTGCTCGAACGTCGACCAAATCCACTGCGGCGCGCTTGGAGTCTTGGTCATCAGGTGGAAGCCGACGAGGCCCACGGTCCGCACGCGGCAGTCCTGCGGCCCGTCGGGGCCGGGTTCACAGAGGCAAGCTTCGATCCACTGGTACCGCGAGTTGGTCCCGGGGTCGAGCTCCCGCCAGGCCGCCTTGGCGATTTGGGCGCCGGCGGGGAAGCTCACCTGGTTGGTGGCGATCTGAACGTCGCCGTTCCACAGATCGTGGGCCACCACGTAGTCGAAGGCCGTGCGGTTCATGCGGATCTCGTAACGCACGCGGCGCCCCTTCTGGTCCGTCAGGGTGCCCGGCAGCGTGCCGTCGGCGTACGTCGGTTGGACCACGGCGTCGAGTGCGTCGTTGACCTTCTCGTCGCGGAACAGCAGCTTCGTGGCGGTGCCGCAGGCCGCCGGCAGCGGCTGCGGAGTGTCCCACGACGCCGGGGCCACCGGGCGCCCGCCGACTTCGCGGAACACTTCAGAAGTCTCCTTCCAGGTCTCCCAGACCGTCGCTCCGAGGGAGCCCAGGGGGCGATTCGGATCCGGCACACCGCGTTGACCGGCCAAGGCCGGCCAGTGCAGCGCGATCAGGTTCTGCCACGAGAACAGATCCGACGCCCGCTGCACGACGTTGAAGTTCGCCTGGCGTAACCCGCCCTGGACGTCGGCTGGGACGGCGCAGCTGATCGTCGGTGCGGCGAGGTTCGCGCCGCAGACCTGCGGCAGGGAGATGGTGGGTCCAGAGCAGGTCGGAGCCGGCTGGGCCGAAGGGGCCGAGGTCAGGCTGGTGACGAGAACCAGCACGACCCAACGCCAGAGCTTGCGCATGGGTTTCCTCCTTGGGCGAGGCGTCGGAGATGGATTGGCAGAGCGGGCGAATCACACCACGGCGGCGCGGTCGAAGGCAAGCTTCAACGATACCTAGGGCATCGCAGCATGGTATGGTCCTGCGTCATGAAATTCCTAGTGTCTTTTGGGGTCGCGTTGGCACTTCTGTGTGTCTGCGGGTGGATCGCCTGCACTCGAATCAGTCCGCCGGCGGACGCTGGGCTCGGCCCCCGCGCCGCGGCCCAGGAGCGCCTGCTGGCCGAGGCGCTGGCGGGACTCGAGTTCGTCGACGGCCGGGTGCGGACGACGCCGTCGGCCCGGCCCTTGGTCGATCCGGTGGCGGCCCTGGCGGCGGTCGATCGCCACCTCGCCGCCGGCCGGCCCTTCGAGGCCATCGGTGCGGCGGCCGCGGCGGTACGGGCCTGGCCGACCGAGCCGCGGGCGCTCGCGGCCCTGGCCTCGGCCCTGCGTTGCCGGTCGCGATGGCGCGAGGCGGAAGCCGCGTTGCGCACAGCGCTCGATCAGGTTCCGGCGGACCCGCGGCTGCGCCACGAGCTGGCGTTGGTACTTCAAGCTCGCGGTGAAACCACCGCCGCCCGCGACGAGTGGCAGCGAATCCTCGCGATCACCCCGGACTTCGGCCCGGCCCACGCCCGCTTGGGTGTGCTGCTGGCGCTCGTCGGGGAGCCGGAGCAAGCCGCTGGACATGCGGAACGGGCCACGGCGCTCGGGGCTCCGCCGCCGCCGCAGCTGGCCCACCTGGGTGCTCCGGCAGTCGTGCTCGAAGCCCAGCTTCCCGGCCCGCTGCCACCCGTGCGGGTCGACACCGGCGGCACCAGTCAGGCCGCCGAAGCTCAAATCAGCGGGGACGGCGCGGCCCAGGCGCTGATCGCCGGCTGGAACGACTTGCGCCAGGCCGGTCCCGGCGGCGAATGGCGGCTCGGCGTCGCCACCAGTCTCGACGGCGGCGCCACTTGGACCGACCGCATCCTGCGATCACCGGCGGGCCTGGCCGACGACTTCGAGGGCGACCCGATGGTCGTTCAGGATCCGCGAACCGGCCACCAGTGGGCGGGCGGCGTGTTGTTCGGCTACGTCCGGCAACGGCCCAGCCAGCTCTACGTCGCCCGCCGCCAAGCCGGGTCCCACAACCTCCTGCCGGCGGTGGCGGTGAACCAGGCGAACTTCGTCGACAAGGGGTTGCTCGCCGTGGGGCCGCGGCCGGGTTTGCCCAACACGACCCGGCTCTACGTGGCCTACAACCTGGGTGTGCAGTTCTCCGACGACCTCGGCGCCACCTGGTCCACGGTGCGGGACTTGAACGGCGGCATCAGCCATACCCCGCGGGTCGGCCCGGGAGGGGTCTTCTACGTCGTCGATTGGGACCTCAACTTGGCCTACCGGCTCCATCGCAGCCTCGACGGTGGCGCTACCTTCGAAGCCCCGCGCACAGTGGCCACCCGGCTCGATTTGTGGTCGACGGTGGAGACGACTCATGTCCCCGGCAAGTTCCGGGTGCCGCCCTTGCCGGCCTTCGCGGTCGACTCGACGAGCGGCACGCTCTACGTGGTCTACCCCGATACGACGGGCGTTGCGGGTGCCGAAGAAAACGTCGATCTCTATTTCACCCGCTCGACCAACGGCGGAGTCTCGTGGAGTACCCCGGTCGTCCTCCACGGGGACTCGTCGCCGTCGCGAGATCAGTTCCAGCCCTGGCTCGAAGTCGGCGCGGACGGCCGGCTCCACCTGGCCTTCTTCGACACTCGCGCGACGCCGCAGCTCGACGCCGACCCAAACGCCTTCGTCGACGTCTGGTACGCCACCTCGACCGACGGCGGCGCCACCTGGAGCGAGCGGCGCATCACGACGGCACCCTTCGAGACCCGTTTCGCCCTCTGGCCGGGTTTCGACGACCAGTTCCTGGGCGACTACCTCGGTCTCCACCCGGCCGGCCAGACGGTCCGCCTCCTTTATCCCACCACCCAAGCCGGCAACCTCGACATCGTCAGCCAGACCCTCGACTTCGGCCGGATCTTCGACGACGGCTTCGAATCGGGTGGCGCCGGGGCGTGGGCGCAGGTGGTGCCGTAGGCGTCCAAGCCGCCCCCCCTTTTTGACCCTTCGAAGGGTTCTGGTGTCCCCAGAAGGCTCGGTGACCGGGCCGACACGGAGGGAAGACACCATGAGCTCACGGATCGATGAACCGCTTCTGCCTCAACGCCGACCGAAGGACACGCCGGCCTGGGTCTTTCAATCCTGGGCCGCGTTTCTGCTCGCGGTGGGGCTCGTCGGTTGGGGGATCGAAGGGCTCGAGGTCGAAGCCTGGGTGCGGTCGTTCCTCGGCCTCGGCGCCTTCGGGCTGGTGAGCGCGACCTTCACCCTGTCGAAAACGCTACGCGACAACCAATATCGCCGGGTCGATTCCGGCGCCTGGATCTTCCAAGTCTGGATGGCCTTTCTCGTCACCCTCCTGGCCGTCTCGATCGGCACCTACCACCTGCCCGGCGAGCGCTGGGAGAAGGGCTTCGTCGGCCTCGGCGTGTTGTTCCTGACCGCGGCGTCCTTCACCCTCGCCAAGACGATTCGGGACAACCAGGAAGCCCAGGGTGGGACGGTGGAGGGCTAGAGGGCCAAGACCAGCCGAAGGCCTTCCGCGACGACATTCAGGACTCCCGCGGGGAGAACGCCAACCCGTTCACGAAGAAACGCTCGGTCCAGGGTTACCAGTTGCGACACGTTGACGACCGAGGGTTTCGGCAAACCTGAGTCCGCGGGACGAAGGCGGACATTTCCCGGCGCCTCCGCCAAGCTCAGGTTGGAGGTGATCACTGCGACCACGATCGTGGAGATGAAGCTGTCGTTGAACCGGTTGGCTTGGATGACAACGACGGGTCTGGGGGAGCCTGGCTCGGAGCCGCGGGGTGGGGGCAGATCAGCCCACCAGACGTCCCCACGCCGTGGCCCGCGGCTCACCACTCGTCCTTCGGTAGCGAAGCCCACTGCATCTCCGCCAGGTTTGGTTCGAGTTGGTTGGACTGATCACGGAACACGGCGTTCAGTCGAGCCGTGACGTCATCATCCTTGCGCCGGGAGACGAATTCCGCGAGCGCCAGGGCATACAGCTGACTCCGGGAGATTCCCAACTGCCGAGCCAAGTCCTCGGCATCGGCGAAGAGAGGATCGGGAAGGGAGATGGCGGTCTTCATACTGGCGAGTATAACCGCCTTCATACTGCTCGAACCAGCCGTCTCGGTGGGCTTCCCCAGTCGCGCCTCGCCATACCCCCGCAACGCTCGGCAGCCGGTAACCGGCCGTCGACAGCTCCCGCTTCTCTGGGGAACTGCCGACGGTCTTCGATCAGTTGTTCGAGTCAGGGTGCGGACAGACGACCGCGTTCGTCGGGCAGTGCAGGTGGGCGCACCGGCCGCTGCCGGAGACGTAACCGCCGCCGCCGGTGAACTGACGGGTGAAATCGCAATGGCACTGCTGGACGAAGCAGGGCTCGGTGTCGATCGGGCGCTCGGAGCCCTCGCTCGTGACCCTGGAGACCGCTGCCGACTTGCCGCTCACGCCGGCGAGGAAGCTGCTGCCGCCATCGACATAGAGGTCGGGCTCGCGATCCCCGTCGGTGTCGACGCGGACCCTCTCGGTTTCGCGTTCGATCCCAGCGCGGGGACCAGCCGACCACGGAATCTTCGGGGTGACCGCGAAGTCGACCGAACGGGTGAGCGTGACAGGTTCCGGGCGCGCATGCGCCCGCGTGATTCTATTATAATCGATGAGAAAAGAAGAAGATATTTCTGCAAGAAAGATGCAGGCGATCGCGGAAATCGGGACAGGCGAGTCCCTAGCGCTCGAACCAGCCGTCTCGGAAGGCTTCCGCTAGTCGCGCCTCGAGGTACTCCCACAACGCCGGGCAGCCGGCGTGAATGGGCGGGCCGACCTTGGCGACGACCTGGGCGTGGCCGACGCCGTTCTCGCGCCAGCTCTGGCCGTCGTTGGCGAGGTTGAGCAGCACGGGCATCGCACGGTCGGCGGCGTGGGCGAAGCGGGCTTCGGGCGTGAGGCCGTCCTCGAACTCGCGCCACAGGGCCAGGAAGCGGGCGCCGTGGGGATCGGGCAGGAGCCCGAAGATGCGCTCCGCTGCCGCGGCCTCCGCCGGCTTGTTGTCGATCCGCGCTTGGTCGGCGTAAGCGAAGGTGTCTCCGGCGTCGATCTCGCCGATGTCGTGCACGAGCAGCATCGCGACCACCCGGTCGAGGTCCACCGGCTCGGCGGCGTGGTGGACGAGGGAGCTCGCCAGCAGCGCGATCTGCCAGCTGTGCTCGGCCGAGTTCTCGTAGCGCTCGAGCCCGAGCGGCCGAGTCTTGCGCGTGACCGCCTTCAGCTTGTCCAACTCGAGAATGAAGTCGATGATCTGCTGCATGGCGTCGATTCCTACCGCACGCCCCACTCCCACAACCCGAAGCCCACCTTCTGGCTCACCGGCCGGCCGCTGTTCTTGAGGTTCCACAGGATTTGCCCGCGGTGGTGAGATTCGTGGGCGATGAGGTAGCCGAGAAATGCCGTGGCGTGGGGTTTGAAGCCCTTGACCTTGCCGCCCGCAGCGACGGCGCGCGAAAGCAGCTCACCGATGGCCGCGCCGGAAGCCGTGAGCGCCCCTTCGAGCGCCGCCTTGGTCAGGCCGTCGGCCTCGAGCTTGTCGAGACCCTCCAAAAGTTCCGGCGCCGCCGACTTCAGCCACATGAGCCGGACATTGTGGATGTGGGCGAACAGCCCGCCGACGGTGCGGTGCTTGGGCGCCAGGGCCAGCGGCAACGAGTCCTCCGCGATGTCCGCCAACAGATAGCGGTGGATGCGGTCGTGGATGAGCCAGGTTTCGACGAGGGGGTCGGCCATGGTGGGGGAGTGTATCGCTGGGTTGCCTGCTCATCGAAACCCTCATGGGTCCGTCACCCGCCTCGCGGGCGGGTAGACTCTCCGCCTGATGTCCACCCCCACCCCCACCCCCACCCTCACCCGCAACGGCGCCACGCTTTCACTCGCGGGAGCCTGGCGAATCGGCGACTTCGAGCGCTTGTCGCGGGAGATCTCGGCGCAGGCGGCGGGGATACCGGACAGTGTGGTGACGATCGATCTCGGGGCGGTTTTCGCGCTCGATACCGCCGGGGCTTGGCTCGTGGAGCGCACGCGGAGGGAGCTCGCGGGGCGCGGGGTGACGGTGGCGGTGGTCGGTGCGAAGCCCGCGGCGGCGGCGCTGTTGGCGACGGTGGCTGAGCGGGCGCCCGCGCCGCGGGGGGAGGAAGTCCGCGAGGCGGCCGGGGCACGGCTGGTGCGCTCTTTGGGGCAAGGGACGATCGACGCCGCGGCCACTGGGCTCGCCTTCGTGCGTTTCCTCGGCAGTGTCGTGCTGACTCTCGCCCGCACCGTGCCGCAACCTCGCCGGTGGCGGGTGGGCGCCGTCCTGCACCACCTGGAAGAGGTCGGCCTCAAGGCGGTGCCCATCGTGGCCCTGATCTCGTTTCTGATCGGCGTCGTCCTGGCCTACCAGGGCGCCACCCAGCTGTCGCGTTTCGGGGCGCAGGTGTTCGTGGTGGACTTGGTGGCGATCGGTGTGTTGCGCGAAATCGGCATCCTGCTGACGGCGATCGTGGTGGCCGGCCGCTCGGGCAGCGCGTTCACGGCGCAACTCGGTTCCATGCAGTTGAACGAGGAAGTGGACGCCTTGCGCACCCTCGGGCTCGATCCGCTCGAAGTGCTCGTCCTGCCGCGGCTCATCGCTTTGGTCGTCGCTCTGCCGCTCCTCGCCGTGGTGGCGGATTTGTTGGGCCTCGTGGGCGGTGGCCTGATGGCCTGGGTGGAGCTGGGCATCGCCCCCGCCGAGTTCGTGGCCCGGCTGCGCCAGGCCATCAGCCCTTGGACGTTCGGTGTCGGTGTCGTCAAGGCACCGTTCTTCGCGGCCTTGATCGCCCTCGTGGGCTGCGCCGAAGGTCTCGCGGTGCGCGGTGGCGCCGAGGCCGTGGGGCGCCACACCACTCGTTCGGTGGTCGAGTCGATCTTCCTCGTGATCGTGGCCGACGCGATCTTTTCGATCTTCTTTTCCCTGGTGGGGGTGTGATGGCGGCCGAGGTGCTGATCCGCGTTCGCGGACTCGAGAACCGTTTCGGTCCCCAGATCGTTCACCAGGGGCTGGATCTCGACGTCTGCCGGGGCGAGGTGCTCGGAGTCGTGGGCGGCTCGGGGTCGGGCAAGTCCGTCTTGCTGCGCACGATCGTCGGCCTGCACGAGCCGTGGGCGGGGACCGTCGAAGTTTTCGGCCAAGAGCTCGGGCGACTGGGGGCGGCGGACCGCCGTGCCCTCGAACGGCGCTGGGGAGTGTTGTTCCAGAGCGGGGCGCTGTTTTCGTCGCTGTCGGTCGAGGACAACGTCGCGCTGCCGCTCAAGGAAGGGCTCGGCTTGGCTCCGGCCGCGCGCCGCGAAATCGCCCGCTTGAAGCTCGGGCTCGTGGGCCTGCCGCCCGAGGCCGGTGGCAAGCTGCCGAGTGAGCTCTCCGGCGGCATGAAAAAACGGGCCGGCCTCGCCCGCGCCCTCGCGCTCGACCCCGAGCTGCTGTTTCTCGACGAGCCCACGGCCGGCCTCGACCCCATCGGCGCCGCGGCTTTCGATCGCTTGATCGCGGAGCTGCGGGCCAGTCTCGGATTGACCGTGTTCTTGGTCACGCACGACCTGGACAGCCTGGCGGCGATTTGCGATCGTATCGCCGTGTTGGGAGAACGAAAGGTGCTCGCCTGCGGAACCCTCGCCGAGCTGCGGGCGTCCGACCATCCCTGGCTCCGGGAGTACTTCCACGGCCCCAGGGGCCGCGCCGCGAGCGGGGAGTGACGATGGAATCCCGCGCCAACCCCCTGCTCGTCGGTGGTTTCGTGCTCGCGGCCGTGGCGGCGGCGTTCTTCTTCGTGCTGTGGGTCAGCCGCGCCGAGGGCGATCACCCGGTGGCGGTCTATGACCTCTATCTCGAGGGTTCGGTGTCCGGCCTCTCGGTAGGGGGCGACGTGCGGTACCGCGGCATCGAGGTCGGCCAGGTGGTGAAGATCGCCATTGCGCCGGAGGACCCCCGCCGGGTGCGGGTCACGGTCGAGATCGACACCGCCACCCCGATTCGCCTGGGGGACGTCGCCAGCTTACAGCTCCAGGGCATCACCGGCGTCGCCTACTTGAACATCGAGGGCGCCGAGCCGGGAAATCCCCTGCTGACGGCCCAGGCCGGCCAGCCCCACCCGGTCATCCCCACGCGGCTGTCGTCCATTCAGCAGCTCGTCCAGGGGGCGCCGGACCTCTTCGCTCAGGGGGCGATCGCCGCCGAGCGGGCGGCGGACCTGCTGAACGACGAGAACCGCCGCCAGGTGACCGAGATCCTCGCCGACGTGCACCGCCTGACCCAGGCCCTGGCCGCCCAGGACGCCCGCCTGGCCAAGACCTTCGATGCCCTCGACCATGCCGCGCTGGAAGTCGCCGGGGCGGCCACCGCGGTGCGCGAGACGGCGGCCGGCCTGCAAGCCGTGGCCGACGCTTCGAGCGGGTTGATCCAGCGCGCCGACCAGACGCTCGGCACGGACCTGCCGCCGATCTTGACGGAGCTCGAGAAGTCCGCCGCCAGCCTGCGCGGCGTGGCCGACGAAGCCCAGGCGCTCCTGGCCGAAAACCGCGCGCCGCTGCGCGCCTTCTCCCAGGAGGGCCTGGCCGAGCTGTCACGGTTCGTCACCGAAGCGCGCATCCTGGTCGCGCGTTTGACCCGGCTGACCGAACGCATCGACGACGAGGGCGTGCGTTTCCTCCTGGGGACCCAACAACCGGAAGTGGAGCCGCCGCGATGATCCGCCTCGTTCTCGTGGCGCTCCTGTGGGGCGCCGTTCTCGGCTGCTCGATTCTGCCTTCGAGCGGCCCGGTGCCCGATCTCTACACGTTGACCGCGACACCTTCGTCCGGAGTGGTCGCCGTCGACTGGCCTCTGGCCATCGAAGAGCCGGTGCCCACCGGTGGCCTCGGTACGGACCGCATCGCCGTGCGGCCGTCGCCCCTCGAGCTGCGGTACTTCTCGAAGGTGCGCTGGGCCGAGCGGGTGCCGCGCATGGTCCAGACGCTCCTGATCCAGAGCTTCCAGGACTCGGGGGCGTTCCCCGCCGTCACCCGCCAGCCCATCGGCCTGCATCGCGGCCACAGCCTGCGCACCGAGCTGCGGGCCTTCGAAGTCGAGAAATTCGCCAAAGGCCAAGCCCCCCTGGTGCGCGTGGCGATCACCGCCCAGCTGGTGACCCTGCCGCGCGAAGAGATCGTGGCCACCAAGACCTGGGAGGCCCGCCGGGTCGCCCAGGGTTCCGAGATGGTCGCCGTCGTGGCCGCCTTCGATGACGCGACGGACGCCGTGGTGGCGGAGATGTTGACGTGGGTCGCCGGCCAGAAGCTGCCGTGATTCCGACGCTGAGGGGCGCCGCAAGCAGCGCCCCTCCCCAGCGCGCGCGCCCCCTAGTGGTCGGTCTCCCGCTTCGGCCGCAGCAGGGACCACGTCGCCGGTAGGTTGGCGCCTTCTTGGCCGGCCAACGGTACGGTGTGGATGGTGGCGTCGCCTTCGCCGAGCACGGACCACTGGCTTTCCGGGAACAGGGACCGGCGATCGGCGGGCTCGAATCCCCGGGGGCGCACGCCGTGTTTGACTACCTGTTCGACGGCGGCGGGTAGGCCCGAGAGGGTCAGGTCGTCGTGGAAGAGCGACAGCCGGGACAAAACGTGATGGTTGACCTCGACGAGGTACAGCGTGCCCCGGCGACCCAGGAGGATCCGTAAGCTCTCCACGAACAACACGCGTTGCCGTGCCGGCAGGACGTGGAGCACCCCGCGCAGGTAGATGTTGGTGTCGCCGATCTCGCGGGCGAGGGAGGCCGCGGCCTCGGGTTCGGTACCGTCGAGCACGCGGTAGCTGATGTTGGGGAAGGCCCGAGACTGCCGGGCCGCCAGATCGACCGCGGCGGGCGAGACGTCGACGCCGATGACGTGGCGGAAGGACTGGGCGAGATACCGGGTCTGTTGGCCGTTGCCGCAGCCGATGTCGAGCAGCGGAAGCCGCGGGTCGAAAGCGCGCCGGAAGCGTTCGAGATCGACCGCCGCGGCGCCCGCGGGCTGGTCGTCCCACAGCACGGGACCTTCCGGTTGGTGGGACCGGACATCGTCCCAGAAGCTTTCCCAAGGGCCACCGCGAACCTGCCGTCCGCGAATCTGGTAGTAGGCGAGAACGGACCACCGGCGAGCAGAATCCAGAATTTTCATAGCTTCACCTGCCCTATGTTTGCGGCAACGATTCGAAGCTGGGTGAATATTCCGGGCTTTTCGTTTCTCCGTGGAGAATCTCGGGTCGAGGAGACCGGCCGTGATCCGTCGGCTCGTGAGGGAGTCGTGGGGGTGTTTTGCGCCTAAGGAAGTTACTACCCGACGCTGCTCGATCGAGCGGCCGGCCCCGTCGGAGGAGAATCCTATGTTGCCTCGAACCGCGTCTGTCGTCGCCGTCGTCTTCGTCGTGCTCGGCGCACCCGTCGCCCGCGCCGCGAGCTGGCTCGCTGCTCCCGCTCCCACCCCGACTTCCGTCGCCGTCGTCACCGGTGCCACCCTCGACGACGCCAACTTGCAGGTCACGCTGAGTGCCGCCCAGGCGGGCAGCGTTCAATGGCTCGACCACCAAGGCGCGGTCCTGGCGACCGTGCCGGTGGCCGGAGCCGCGCGGACGGTCGACGAGCTGACCGAGGTCGTGCCCGACTCGGCTCTCGGCGCCACCGTCGTGTTCCCTGGCATCCTGCCCCGCCTGCTCGCGGGTTCGCCGTTGTTTGCGCTGCGCTTCGTGCCCGCGGGCACGGTGGCGACCGCGGCACCGCCCTGGCCCTTCGCCCTCAGTCTGGCGTGCAACGCGGAGTTCTGCCGTCCCCAGGTGATCCCGGGGATCACCGTCGGGCCGGCCACCCGCTGGGCCAGCCCCCAACTCGGCGAGTACCTCGACTCGGCACCGCCCGGACAGCCGGTGCTCGAAGGTGCCCTGGCCGCCGGGGTGATCGGCCCCGCTCTCGACTTCGCCCGCGTGATCGAGGCCGAGCCCGTGCCGTTCCCGGGGGCGTGTCACTGTGCCTTCGCCCTTGAGGCCGAGTCGCCGGCTCAGAAGCCGTGCGGGGACAAGGGCCTCGGGATCGGGGTCGCGGCCGAGGGGGTGTCGGGCGAGCGGCGGATCGAAGCGCATCGGCTGCACGCCCTGACGGTCGATCTACCGTTGCGTTGCTTCTACCGTCAGGCGGTGGCCACCGTCTACCGCACCCAAATCGTCAGCGATGGCTGGAAGGCGCCCTACGAGTTTCCGCTGCCCAACCTGCGGCCCTGTTCCCGCCCCTGCGAGGCGGGGCAGCCGAACTTCCAGTTCTCCGCCGAAGGGGCGCTCGCGGTTGCCGTCGTGCACTCGGACGAGACCGCGACGGCGGACGCGCGTTGGGAGGTCCGGGCCGTGCCCGCGGGTGGTGCGGTCACCCGAGCCTCCGACTCCCGGATGGCTACGGGTTCGAACTCCTCGTTCCAGACGTCGCAGGCGGTGCAGTGGAGCGGCGGCGCCAGCCGGCTCGACATCGAGGTCGATCTCACCGCCGGGGTTTCCCTGCCGGGCAAACATCAGACCGCCTCGGCCCAGGCGCAGGTGGACCTGACCGTGCTCGTCGAGGCCGCGAGCCTGTGCGGCGACGTGTCGCGCGGCAGCGGCGCGTTCCACGTTGCCAGCGCGGGAAGAGGCCTGGTCTCCCCGGACCTGGACCCCACTCAGATCAACATCCTGATCGAGGGTGGCTGCCGGCCCTGAGCTCCGGGCGGTCAGGCCTGGGGACGGTACTGAATGAGGTCCCAGCGGTTGCCGTAGAGATCCGCGAACACCGCCACGGTGCCGTAGGGTTGTTCGGCGGGGGGGCGGAGGAACACCACGCCTTTGGCGACGAGGGCGTGGTAGTCGCGCCAGAAATCGTCGGTTTCGAGGAAGAGGAACACCCGGCCGCCGGCCTGGTTGCCGATGAACGGCTCCTGCTCGGGCTGGGAAGCGCGGGCGAGCAGGAGAGAGGTGCCCGTCGAGCCGGGCGGCGCGACGAGCACCCAGCGCTTGTCCTGCTCGGGTTGGTAAATGTCCTCGAGCAACTGGAAGTCGAGGACCTCGGTGAAGTAGCGGATGGCCTCGTCGTAGTCACGGACGACGAGGGCGATGTGGACGATCGATCGGCGCATGAGGCGGGCATGGTACCAGGCCCAGCCCGGGCGCTCGGCCTCAAGCCACGGCCAACGACTCCTCGAGCTCTGAGGTGTCGACCTCGGGGAACGGATCACCCGCCGTGGCCCAGGCATCGGGTCCCTGGGCGAGCTCCTCGGGCGTCAGCAGGCAAGCGGTGAGCTGGGCTTCGAAGCCGGCGCGGTCCATGTCGATGCCGATGAACACCAGCTCCTGGCGCCGGTCGCCGTACTCCGGATGCCAGTCCGCGCGGTGTTCGGCGTCGGCCTCGGAGTCGAGCTGGCGCTCCGGCTCGGGCACGGCGGCCCACCACAGTCCGGCGACGCCGAAGTCGCAGGCCCCGCCGGCCTGGGACCACTGGTAGGCCAGCGCCGGCCGCGTGGCGAGCCAGAAGAAGCCCTTGGAGCGCAGCACACCCGGCCACTCGGCGTGAATCAAGTCGTGGAAGCGCTGGGGGTGGAAGGGCTCCCGGGCGCGGAAGACGAAGCTCGAAATGCCGTACTCCTCGGTCTCCGGCGTGTGCACCGTGGCGGCTTCCCGCTGCCAGGCCTCGCCGGCGCTAGCCTTCTCGAGGTCGAAGAGGCCGGTGTCGAAAACCTCCGACAAGGGGACCCGGCCGAACTCCGCGTACCGGATGCGGGCGGTGGGATTGAGCTTCCGGACCACTTCGGCGAGCCGGTGCCGCTCGGCCTCGGAGATGCGGTCGATCTAGTTGATGACGATGACGTTGGCGAACTCGACTTGCTCCACCAGCAGCTCCGAGAGCGTCCGCTCGTCCTCCTCGCCGGCAGCGAGACCACGCTCCGCCAAGGACTCGCCGGCGGCGATCTCGGACAAGAACATCGTGGCGTCGACCACCGTCACCATCGTGTCGAGCCGCGCGAGGTCCGCCAGCGTGCGGTCGTCGCCGGTGTCGAAGGTGAAGGTCATGGCCACCGGCAGGGGCTCGGCGATGCCCGTGGACTCGATCAACAAGGCGTCGAAGCGGTCCTCGCGAGCGAGCCGCGCCACTTCCGCCAGCAGGTCCTCGCGCAGCGTGCAGCAGATGCAGCCGTTGGTCAGCTCCACGAGCTTCTCTTCGGTGCGATCGAGCCGCGCCTCGCCGCGGGCGATCAGCCCGGCGTCGATGTTCACTTCGCTCATGTCGTTCACGATGACCGCCACGCGGTGTTCCCCACGCTGAGCCAGCACGTGGTTCAACAGCGTCGTCTTGCCGGCGCCGAGAAACCCGGACAACACCGTGACGGGGAGTTTCTTCTTGGGTTCCATACCGAAATGCCTCCGATCGACCGCCCGCAGACGGCGGCCTGTTCGGTAATGATAACCCAATATCATCTGAATCCGCCGGTTCGTTGGGACGGCCCCCCGTGGCCGCCCTCTTCACGATGCCTCACACGCCGAACTGACGCAGATGATGGTCGGTATGAAGAAAGGCGAGCCGCGCCCACTCGTCGTTGTCGAGGGGGCCGAAGGCCGGGTGGGGGGCGAACTCTTCGAGCGTCGGCGCCTGTTGCGCGAAGCGCTCGATCAGGTCGTGGAGTCGCTTCAAATCCGCCGGCCAGTCACCTGGCTGGGTCGAGAGGTATTCGGGCATCGTCGGTACCTTCCCCTTCGGCCAGGGCAAGGTGAAGATGAAAATCGACCGCACCCACTTCCAGCGCAGCGGCCCGCCCTTGGGCTTCGTCTCGAGCTCCCCGAGCGGCACCCGGAAAGCGTCGATCAAGTGACAAACCATACGGGGAGCGTCCATCTTGCCCCAGCGAGCAGGGGCGTCCGGCGTCAGACGGGCGAGGCGGTCGCGGAGGTCGAGCCGGTCGAGGGCGCTCAGCAAAGTGTGCATGGCTCAGGATGATAACCCCAGCCGCGCCAGAAACTCCGCGGCCAGCCGGTCCGCCGCTTGGGGAGCGTGGCGGAAGAACAGCGCGGGTTCGATCAGCTCGAGTTCGGTCAGGTAAAGCGTACCGTCGGCGGCTTCGAGGTAGTCGGTGCGGCCGTAGAGGAGCGGGTGACGGTGGCCGAGGGCAGCCTCGGCGGCGGCCAAGGTGCGGCGGGCCAAAGCGGTGCGATGAGGGCCGAGCTCGAGGGCGTGGTCGGTGGCGCCGTAGTCTTCCTGCACGCGGTAGTCGCCCGGGGGCGGAACCTTGCGGACGGCGTGGGTCAACTCGCCGCCGACGAAGATCGCCGAGATTTCGCCCAGGGTCTCGACACTCTCGAGGTAGGGCTGGAGCAACCAACCAGCTGGCGACGGGGTTTCGGCGAGGTGCCGGCGGGCCGCGGCCAGCCCCTCGGCGGAGGTTGCGAAGCGCAGGCTACCGACGGCGCTGGCCCCGACGACAGGCTTCAGGAACCCGATCTCGGCCTTGTGCCCGGCGAGCCAGCCGCCGAGGTCCGAGTCCGCCCCTGGCGCGAGCCAGGCCGTCGGCAAGGTGGGCACGCCGTGCCTGGCGAGCTCCAAGAGGTACCGTTTGTCGAGGTTCCAACGCACCACGGCGGGCGGATTCTCGAGCCGGGTCACGCGGCCCACGTGCTCGACCCAGGCGCGGAACGGCTCGGCCCGGTCCATGTAGTCCCAGGTCGTGCGCAGGAGCACCCCGGCGAAGCCGCTCCAGTCGACCTCGGCATCCCAGGGCACGGTTTCGACCGCTGCCCCGCGCGCTTCGAGGGCTGCAACTAGGGGACGATCGTCGTGTTCCCAGTCTGGGAGATGGCGGCAACTGGCGAGTGCGACCTTCATGGGGTCGCGAGGTTATCGCAGGCTCGATGAAGTGGGCACTCCTACCGGGCCCTGGGCGACGGTCGCCTGATTAGAGTTGGTGTTAAGGTAGCACCGAAGTAGCGGCCTTCGATGCACCTTCCGACCCCGGACTCCGAGGCCGCTGCACCGGACGCCAGGCGGGAGGGTTCCGATGAGGATCGCGCCGGCCCCCGACTCACTCCACGCGGCCGAGGTGCAGGCCCTGACTTCCCGCCTACTCCATTCGGAAGAGAAGTTCGACCGTTTGGTCGCCAACCTGCCGGACGTCATCGCCCGGTTCGACCACGACCTGCGGCATCTCTACGTCAGCCCGGCGATCGAGCGCGTCACGGGACGCTCGGCCGAGGAGTTCCTCGGAAGGACGAATAGCGAAGCCGGTATGCCTCCCGAGCTGGTTGCGACTTGGGACACCGCGCTGAGTCGGGTCTTTGCGAGCGGCCTGCCTGAGCAGGTCGAGTTCGCCTTCCCGGCCCTCGAAGGTCCGCGGCGGTTCGATTGCCGATTGGTCCCTGAGGTGGACGCTACGGGCGCCGTCACCTCCGTGCTGAGCGTCGCCCGCGACGTCACCGACCGCTGGCTCGCCCTCGAAGCCGAACGGCAGGCCCGAAGCACCGCGGAGGCCCTGCGCGAGGCCACCGTGGTGCTCACCCGCAGTCTCGACCGTGAAACCGTGCTCGTCACGCTGCTCGACCACCTGCGCCGGATGGTCCCCTTCGATCGCGCGCAGGTCATGCTCGTCGAAGAAGCGTCGCGGGTTTCGGTGCGGGCGATTTACGACGGAGAGCAAGTGGTGCCATTGCCTGCCGATCGCCGTCCGGAGCTCGAGGTGGCCGCTCACCCGGTCGTCCGGAGCATTCTCGAAACCGGCGCCGCGGTGTTGATCGCCGACGTACGGCGGCATCCCGAGTGGAGCCGGGCGCCCGTGCCGGCCGAGGAAGCCAGTTGGATGGGGGTACCGCTGTTCGCCCGGGGGACCGTTGCGGGGCTGTTCTCGTTGTCGAAACGGGAGGCCGGTTTCTTCAGCCAAGAGCACCTGCGACTGGCCGAGGCGATGTCGTCCCAGGCCTCGGTGGCGGTCGAAAACGCCGTGCTCTTCGAGCAGATGCAGGATTCGACGGTGCGCATGCAGTCGCTTTCCCGCCGCCTCGTCGAAGCCCAGGAAAGTGAACGGCGCAACATCGCCCGCGAGCTCCACGACGAGGCGGGCCAGGCTCTCGTGTCCCTGCGCTTCGGGCTGCGCCTGCTGGAGCGGGAGATCGGCCAAGGTGTGCCGGTCGGTGGTCGGGTCACGGAGCTCGTGGAGCAAACCGACGCGGTCATCGATGGTCTGCACCGCTTGGCGGCGGATCTGCGGCCGGTGAGCCTCGATCACCTCGGCCTCGATGCCGCGCTCCGGCAGTATGCACGCACCGCCGCCGCCAAGTTCGGTCTCGAGGTTCACTTCAAGGCCCGCGGCTTCACCCGCGAGCGGTTGCCCGCGGGGGTCGAGACGGCGCTCTACCGGGTGGTGCAAGAAGCGATGACCAACGTCGTCCGGCACGCCCAGGCGACGCGCGTCGACCTACTGGCGGAGCGCCGGGGGGACCGCGTGCTGGTGATGGTGGAGGACGACGGCATCGGCTTCGATGCCGATCGTGTCAAGCCCGCGGGCCACTTCGGCCTGCTCGGCCTGCGCGAGCGGGCCGAGGCGCTCGGCGGCACCTTGACGATCGAAAGTGCTCCCGGAGCGGGAACTACCGTGGTGGTGGAGGTGCCCAGTGTCGATCCGAATTCTCATCGCTGACGACCATGCCGTCGTCCGTACCGGCCTCCGGGCGTTGCTCGCGGCGGACCCGGAGCTCGAGGTCGTGGGCGAGGCCGGGGACGGGGACGAGACCTTGCGGCTCACCGCCGCGCTCCGGCCCGACCTGGTGCTGCTCGACATCTCGATGCCGCCCAACAACGGCATCCAGACGGCACGTTTGCTGAAGGCGGCGCATCCCGAGCCGCGGCTGTTGTTTCTCACCATGCACGAGGACGAGAGTTTGCTGCACGAGGCGCTGCACACCGGGGCCGTCGGTTACATCATCAAACGCGCCGAGGAGTCCGAGATCCTGCAGGCAGTTCACGCCGCGCACCGCGGGGACATCTACGTCCACCCGGCCATGACCCGGGCGCTCCTGCACCAGCCGGTGACGACCGAGCACCGTCGCGGAGCGCTCCTCGACACCCCGACCCGGCGGGAGCTCGAGGTGCTGCGGTTGCTCGCCAAGGGCAATACCAACCGCCAGATCGCCGAGCTTCTGAGCCTGTCCACCCGCACGGTCGAGAACCACCGCGCGAACCTGATGGCCAAACTCGGTTTGGTCAGTCGGGTCGAGCTCGTGAACTACGCCGAGCTCCACGGCTTGCTGTAGGGCGCCGCGGTCTGCCGTCGGCGCATCCACAGGCCGCAGGCGAGACCCGCGGCGGCCGCCATCAACAGGGATTTCCCGGGGTTCTCGGTGACGAAGTCGGTGGCCGCGGTGGCGGCACGGGTAAGGTCACCGCGGGCGCGGGCATAACCCCGGTCGATCGCCTGGGCGGCCCCTTCGACCCGGCGATGGGCGCTGCGGGACGCCGTCTCGGCGCCGCTCCGCACCGACTCGCCCGCGCCGTGGCTTTGCTCTACGACACGGCCGGCGGCCGTTTCAACGCCTTGTTCCGCCCGTACCGTGGCGTTCACGACGGCGTCGCGAGCGCGGTCGATCAAGGCGTCCGCGCCGTTCTTGGTTCGTTCGATGGGATCCGTCATGGGAGTCTCCTTGGGAGTGAAATCGGGGCTAGAGGGGGGAGTGGTTACCCTTTCGGTCGTAGCAGGAGCAGGGTGGCGCCGCCGAGAATGGCGGCCAAGCCGGCCCAGACCGGTATGTTGACCCGCTCTTTGTCTTTGATCGACAGCTCGAAGGGGCCAACTTTGGCGTCGTGGGTCGTCTTGGTGTAAGTGAAGCTGCCGTAGACCAAGCTGAGGATGCCGGCGGCGATCAACACGAGGGCGAGGATCTTGCGTGAGGTCATGGCGGGTCGAGTCTCCTGGCGAAGACGGCCGGGACGAGCCCGGCCGCTGCCCATCGATCAGGGAATTTCTCGAAGCATCGGCCGGGCTCGTCCCGGCCGTAGGGGGCTAGCGGCCGTCGCGGTCGGCGTCGCCGGGGAGGGCCTTCTCGACCCGGTGCCAAGCGTCGCGGGTGGCTTCCTTGGCATGGCTCCAGGCCAGCTTCGAATCACCCTTGGCCTTGTCCCAGCCGTGCTCGAGGGTGGTTTCGACCTCGTCGAACCGCTTGTCGAGGTTCTGCCCGCGCGACTCCCAACCGTAGCGGTAGGCCGGCTCATACTGGCTGTAAGGGGCGCCCTTGGTGACGTACGGACGGCTGGCGTAGGTTTCACTCCAGTAGACGTTCTCGACGGTCGGGTTCA
Organism: Thermoanaerobaculia bacterium; assembly: GCA_033762835.1. GTDB lineage: Bacteria > Acidobacteriota > Thermoanaerobaculia > Multivoradales > DATKCC01 > JANRLG01. The sequence continues at coordinate 3,011 of JANRLG010000234.1, read as the reverse complement.
CCGCTTCCGCCACGCCCTTGCCGGCGAGGCCGCCCGCGATGCCGCCGACGGCCGCGCCGACCAAGGCCCCCACCGGGCCACCGACCACGGCCCCGATGGCCGCTCCCGTGACGCCACCGCCGGCAGCTCCGACTCCGGCACCGACAGGATGAGCTCCGGGAGTACCGGAGAGGGGATCGAGGTTCGCTTCGTGCTGATCCACGTGTTTTTGTAGCAAGGGGGAGTCCTTTCGTGTGACTGGAGGGAGCAAGTCCCGGAGCTCGATTCCGCTCCGGGAGGATGCCAATGTAGCCCCCGGCACCCGCGGCGGTAAGAGCACTAACTACCCGAGCAGGGCTGGCCCCCCATGAGTAGGAACTACCCCGGGCCGGGGGCGAAGCGTTGGGTGATTTCGGCCACCCGTCGGCCGTAAGCCTCGGCGGTCTCGAGGTCACCCCGGCTGGGGGCGCCGGGCGCATCGACCTGGAAGCTGCACGCCATCGGGCCGAGGTAGGAGCCCACTCGGTTGTGAGCCTCGGGGCCGGGACCGGCCACCTGTTTCATGCCCTCGGGATCGTTCGGGGCCGGCATCAGGCCGAGGCTTACGAAGATCATGCCGTGCTGCATGGCGTTGATGACCAACCCGATCAGGGTGTTGAGCTTGTCCCCCGAGAACGAGGACGAATTGGTGAAGGCGCCCGCGATCTTGTCCTTCCAGGCCAGGGTGAACCACTTCTGGGCGGCCAGCTCGAGGAAGGTCTTCATCCCGGCGGACATGCTGCCCATGTAGGTCGCGCAGCCGAAGACGAGGGCGTCGGCGGCGTCGAGCTCGTCGAGACGCTCGGAGGCTTGTTCGACGGTGTAGAGCTTCGCGGTGACCGCGGGTACGCCGGCTGCTCCGCGCAACACGGCCTCGGCCTGGAGTTTGGTGTGTCCGAAACGGGAGTGATAGACGATCGCGACAAGGCTCATGGGGTTTCCTCTGGGTCCGGTCTCGGGGACGGGTCGTTCACGCCGGGTCGTGGAGACCCGCCACGCGGATGAGCTTCTTGTTGACGAATTCCTGGATGCCCAGGGCCGAGAGCTCGCGGCCGTAGCCGGAGCGCTTGATGCCGCCGAAGGGCAGGTCGGCCGCTGTCCAAGTCGGGTGATTGATGAACACCATGCCGGTGTCGAGTCGCCCCGCCACTCTTTTGCCGCGGGCGATGTCGGCGGTGAAGACGGCGCCGCCCAGGCCGAAGCTCGAGTCGTTGGCGAGCGCCACCGCGGCGTCTTCGTCCGCGACCCGGAAGAACAGCGCCACCGGCCCGAAGAACTCCTCGGCGTAGGCGGGGTTGTCGGGCGCGATGTCGGTCAGGATCGTCGGCTGCATGAAGGCGCCTAGACCTGGGACCGCTTGGCCGCCCATCAGGAGGCGCGCCCCCGCGGCCACCGAGCGGTCGACCTGGTTCACCAGGTTGCGAAGCGCCTGGCGCGAGGACAACGGGGCGAGGGTCGTGGCCTCAGCCATCGGGTCGCCCGTGACGAGACCGCCGAGCGCGGCGCCGAACAACTCGAGGAACCGATCCGCCACGGCCTCGACCACGATGAAGCGCTTCGAGGCGACACAACATTGACCGCCGTTGTTGATGCGGCCCCACAGCGCCCAGCGCACGGTCTCTACGAGATCCGCATCTTCGAGGACGATGAACGCGTCGCTGCCGCCGAGTTCCAGAGTCGACTTCTTGAGTGCCTGACCGGCCTGGCCGGCCACGATCGCCCCCGCTTCCTCACTGCCGGTGAGCGCCACGCCCTTGATCCGCGGGTCGGCGATCACGCGGGCGACCTGGGACTTGCTGATCAACAGATTGGTGTAGGCCCCGACCGGCGCGCCGGCCTCGCGAAACAGCGCGGCGAAGGCGATGGCGCACTGCGGTACGTTGGAGGCGTGTTTGATCAGCACGACGTTGCCCGCCATGAGGTTGGGAGCCACGAAACGGGCGAGCTGGTAATACGGGAAGTTCCACGGCTCGATACCGAACAACACGCCGAGCGGCGTGCTTTCGATGAACGCCTCCCCGGTGGCCGGGGTCAGAATCTGCGGCGCCAGGAAGGCCTCCGCGTGCTGGGCGTAGTAGGCGAGAATGTCGGCGCTCAAGGCCACCTCACCGCGGCTCTCCACCAGCAACTTGCCCATCTCGAGGGTGATCGGCCGGGCGAAGGCGTCGACGCGCGCGCGCAGGATCGCCGCGGCCCGCGCCAACACCCCCGCCCGTTCGGCGAAGGAGGTCTGACGCCACGACGCGAAGCACCGGTCGGCGGTCGCCAGGGCTTGCTCGAGGGCGTCGTCGTCGAGCTCTTCGAAGGTGTGGAGGATTTGGCCGTCGAACGGATTGAGACTCTGATAGGCCATGCTGGGCTCCTTGAGGATGGGTGACCCGTGCCCGCCGTCGTCGTCCCACCGGGCGGAGGCCGCCTGCTCGGCGATGGCGGCCGGTGACGGGTCGCTCATGGCGAGGTGGTGGGTGCGAGGGGGAGCAGGACTTCGTTGCGCCGCAGGAACCACAAGGTCCACGGCGGGTTGTAGCGGGCCAGCGCGGCCGAGCCGGTCACGCTCAAGTCCTGGTCAGCGGCGAAGGCCCGCAACAGGGTGGTCTGGCGCTCGACCTCCGCCGACCGGGCCAAGCCGGAGAAGCGCACCACGGCGAACCGAGCCGGCGGCAACATCAGCAGCCGGACGCGGGGGTCGTGGGGAACCGGCAAGGTCTCGAGGGTGTAACCCCGCGGCATCAGGAAGCGAACGAGCCAGGAGCCCGGCTGACCACTCTGGACGACCGGCGCGGTCATGGCGAGCCGCTGCCCGCCGGTGGGCGCCTGCACCACCGGCGTCGTCATGGCCAGACTGCGGCGCCGCGTGTTGCCGCCGAAGTTGTTGGCGGCGAGCCGCCGGAAACCCGCGGTGGCCGCCTGGTCGCGATCCCCGCGCTCGGTGACCTCCGCCGCCAGCAGCGCCGGATAGTCCCGGACTTCGAACGCACCGGCGACGAACGTCG
>JANRLG010000233.1:0-2847 GCA_033762835.1 Thermoanaerobaculia bacterium | reverse complement strand
TCCCAACACCCGCAACGGTCCCTGCGCCCGCTCGACCGCTCGCGCCAGCGGGTGCGGATCGTGGGGGAGCTTGTTGCGCTTCGAGGCGGCGTCGAGGTTCACCCACAGGTGCCCGTCGCGCTCCTCGAGCTCGTAGCGCGGCACGCGGTCGTCCTCGAACCCCGGCTCGCCTTCGCCGGTGACGCGGTGGAATTTCCAGTAGTGCCAAGGGCAAACGACGTACTCACCGTCGAGCTCGCCTTGGCCGAGTGGCCCGCCGACGTGGTTGCAGGCGTTCGAGATGGCGCCGAACCGGCCGTCCCGGTACGACAAAGCGATGCGGGTGGTACCGGCGCGCAGGGCTTGAAGGGGCCGGGTCTTGAGGGCTTCGATGGGGCCGAGGTCGTGCCAGGTCATGGCGGGGAGTATGGACGAAGTGGACGAGGTGGACCAAGTGGACGAGGAGGACGAGGTGAAAGATACTCCCCCTCATGAAACCCCTCCTCCTTCTGCTCTCCATGGGCCTTGCCCTGGGGGTCCCCGCCATGGATCGCATCACGGGCCGTTCCTTCGCCTCGCGGTCGGAAGTCATCGCCCAACACGGCATGGCGGCCACCAGCCAGCCGCTCGCCACCCAGGCTGCGCTCGAGATCCTGCGGAAGGGCGGCAGTGCGGTGGACGCGGCCATCGCGGCCAACGCGGTGTTGGGGTTGGTGGAACCCACCGGCAACGGCATCGGGGGCGACCTGTTCGCCATCGTCTGGGATCCGAAGGGCCGGCAGCTCCACGGTTTGAACGCCGCCGGGCGGTCGCCGAAGTCCTTGACACTGGAAGAGTTCCAGCGTCGCGGCCTGACCAGCGTGCCGCCCTACGGCCCGTTGCCGGTGTCCGTTCCGGGCTGCGTCGACGGCTGGTTCGAGCTCCACGCCAAGTTCGGCAAGTTGTCCATGGCGGAAGTCCTGGCGCCGGCCATCCGCTACGCCCGCGAGGGATTCCCGGTCTCCGAGCTGATCGCCTACTACTGGGAGAAGGGTGGCGCTCGGCTCAAGTCGTACCCGGGTTTCGCCGACACCTACCTGCCCGGTGGGCGGGCACCGAGGAAGGGCGAGATCTTCAAGAACCCGAACCTGGCGCGCACGCTCGAGACGCTCGGGCGAGAGGGCCGCGACGCCTTCTACCGCGGCGACATCGCCCGGACCATCGACCGCTACATGAAGGCCAACGGCGGCTTCTTGTCCTACGAGGACTTGGCCGCCCACCGCTCGGAGTGGATCACGCCGGTGTCGACGAACTACCGCGGCTTCGATGTCTGGGAGCTGCCGCCGCCGGGCCAGGGCATTGCCGCCCTCCAGATGCTGAACGTGCTCGAAGGGTATGACCTCGGGAAGATGGGCTTCGGCTCCCCGGACCACGTGCACACTTTTCTCGAAGCCAAGAAGCTCGCCTTCGAGGACCGCGCGAAGTTCTATGCCGACCCGGATTTCGCGAAGGTCCCCGTGGCCGGGCTGATTTCTAAGGACTACGCCGCGGAACGCCGCAAGCTGATCGATCCGAAGAAGGCCGCCAAGCGCTACGACGCCGGCAACCCGGCGTTGAACGAGGGCGACACCATCTACCTGACGGTGGCCGACTCCGAGCGGATGATGGTCTCGCTGATCCAGAGCAACTATCGCGGCATGGGCTCGGGCATGACGCCGGACGGCCTCGGCTTCGTGCTCCAGGACCGCGGCGAGCTGTTCGTGTTGAAACCGGGCCACGCCAACAGCTACGAGCCGGGCAAGCGCCCCTTTCACACGATCATCCCGGCGTTCATCACGAAAGACGGTAAACCGTGGGTTTCGTTTGGGGTCATGGGCGGGGCCACCCAGCCCCAGGGCCACGTGCAGATCGTCACCAACCTGATCGACTTCGGCATGAACCTGCAGGAGGCCGGCGATGCGCCGCGGATTCTGCACGAGGGTTCGACCGAGCCCGCGGGCCAAGCGGAGCCCATGACCGACGGCGGCACGGTGTTCCTCGAGACTGGCTTTTCGTGGGAGACGGTGCGCGAGCTCCTCGAGCGGGGCCACAAGGTGCAGTTCGCCAATGGACCCTACGGCGGATACCAGGCGATCCTCTATGACTCCGGCAACGACGTGTATTTCGGGGCCTCCGAGTCCCGCAAGGACGGCCAGGCGGCCGGTTACTGAAAGGAACGAGTTTCATGATCGATCGTGCGGAAGCCTGGAAAATCGTCACCGACCACGTCGCGGAGCCGGGCTTACGTCGGCACATGGTGGCCGTGGAAGCGGCTACGCGCTGGTACGCCGAGCGGCTGGGGGGAGACCCGGAGCAGTGGGGGATCGCGGGCTTGCTGCACGATTTCGACTGGGAGATCCACCCGTCGATCGAGCGCCACCCGAAGGAAGGCATCCCGATCCTGCGCGCCCGCGGGGTCGACGACGAGGCGGTGATCCAGGCGATCCTCGCCCACAACACCGAGGGCACCGGAGTCGAGCGGAAAACCGCCCTCGACTACACGCTACTGGCCTGCGACGAGATCACCGGGTTGATCATCGCAGGCGCCCTGGTTCGGCCCCACAAGGACTTGCGGCAACTGAACGTCAAGAGCGTCCAGAAGAACTTCAAGGAGAAGATCTTCGCCGCCGGGGTCGACCGCGACCACGTGACGAAGGCCACCGAGGAGTTCAGCCAGTTCTGCTACGGCGGCCAACTGAGCCTGTGGGAGCACGTCGGCAACGTGCTCACGGCGATGCAGGGCATCGCCGAGGAGCTCGAGCTGGACGGACGGCTGGCGCGGGCTACTCTTCCTTAGGCGCCCGGCCGAACGCCTCCGGATCTTCCGCCGCGAACCAGGCCGTGACGGCG
>JANRLG010000232.1:0-14763 GCA_033762835.1 Thermoanaerobaculia bacterium | reverse complement strand
CTCGAGGAGATGAAGATCCGCGGCGAGCAGGACAAGCTGCTCGCGGAGCGCCTGGGGCTCGAGGACACGTTGTCGTCCGAGAAGAAGCTGCGCGCCCTGGTCAAGAAGGAGCTGCTGGCCGACGCCGAGACCTTCGGCGACGAACGCCGCTCCCCGCTGGTCGAGCTTGCTCCGAGCCAAGCCGCCGCGGCCTTCGTCGAGGCAGACCTCGTGGCCACCGAGCCGCTGACCGTGGTGCTCTCCGAAAAAGGCTGGGTACGCGCCGGCAAGGGGCACGATCTCGACCCGACTAGCCTGACTTACAAAGCCGGCGACGCCTACCTCGACCACGCCCGCGGCAAGAGCAGTCAGCAGGCGGTGTTTCTGGATTCGACCGGGCGCAGCTACTCGCTCACCGCCCACACCCTCCCTTCGGCCAGGAGCCACGGCGAACCGCTGTCGTCGTCGTTACAGCCGCCTTCGGGAGCACAGTTCCTCTCGGTGTTGCTCGGCGAACCCGAGGAGCTGGTGCTACTCGCCACCAGCCACGGCTACGGCTTCTTGGCGCAGCTCGGCGACCTGCACAGCCGCCAACGCGCCGGCAAGGTGGTCGTGACGATTCCCGAAGGCGCCCAGGTGCTCCGCCCGCAGATCGTCCCGAACGTCGAAGAGAGTCTCCTGATGGCCGTCACCACCCACGGCTACGTGCTCGTCTTCCCGATCAAGGACCTGCCTCAGATGCCCCGCGGCAAGGGCAACAAGATCATCAACATCCCCAAGAAGCGCCTGCTCGAGCCCAAGAACCCCGAGCTCTTGGACACCCTCGTCATCCTCCCCCCCACCGCCAGCGTCCGCGTCCACGCCGGCCGCAAGGCCCCGTACGAAATCGACCCCAAACGCCGCGCCGAATTCACCGGCCAACGCGCCCAGCGCGGGACGGTGTTGTCGATCGGGTATCGGAACTTCGATCGGTTGGAGGTGGTGGGGTGAGGGGACGGGCGTAGCCAAGCGCCTGGGGCAAACGCCCCAGGCTTTCGCGATCAGAAGTTCACCACCAACGCCACGGTCACCACCGTGTCCAGGTCGTCGAGTTCGCGGGTCACGAAGCCGATCGGCGGAGTCGTCGTGCCGATCGGGATCACCCGGAAGCCGGGCTGGTGGTCGTAGAGCAGCTGATGGGCGACCTTCAGGGCCAACCGGTCGGTCATGGCCACGGCGAGGGCGTTGATCATGTCCGCCCGCAGGTCGTCGGTGTCGTCCAGGTTGGCGTCGACGATCAGGTCGTTGGTGTAGGTCGTCGTCTTGTTCGACCCGAACTTGCGGAGGTAACCCCAGGTGAAACGCAGGCCGCCGAAGTCTTGGGCCTTGGCGAAACCGCGGGGTACGCCGCGGCGAAACACCGTGGGCTCCTCGCGCGTCCAGGTGGCCCCGAGGTCGGTTTTGAACTTGGCGGTGTCACCGTCAAACCACACCCGCCCGACGCCCGCCACCGCGGAGGTCCGGCTGTGGATGCCGGCCAGCTCGTTCTGCTCCCAACCGGCCCCCACGAAGCCGTAGAACTGACCGCTCAGCGTCCGTTCGTAACGCAGCCGGGCGAGGTACTTCTCGGCCGTCACCTCGGTATCCGACGACTCGGTCACGATCACCTCGTCGACCGGCCCCAGCCGCGCCGTGAAGCTGCGGGTGGTCGAATCCGCTCGCAGGGCTGCCGCTTCGAAGGTGAACAACGAGCTGGCGCCGGTGTGGTTGAGCAGGTTGCGCAGGCCCAACGTGGTGGCCTCGGCGTTGCCCGAGGTGGCCACGTAGGTCAGCTCCGCTTGATCCGTCCAGCCGAGCTTCTTCTCCTCAGCGCGGGCGGACGAAACGGTCGAAAGTAGGGCGATGGACGACAGGCCGACGGCGGCCCAAGGACGACGAAACATCAGGAAACTCCTTGGTTCAGGCCGCGCGCAGCTCGGAAGTGCAGTGCGGGCAGCGGGTAGCCTTGAGGGGAATGGCCGAGAAACAGTGCGGGCAGTCCTTGGTGGTCGGCGCGGCGGGCGCTTCCTCCCGCTTCAGCCGGTTGGCCTGCTTGACGATCAGGAAGATCACGAAGGCCAGGATGAGGAAGTTGACCAGGACCGACAGGAACGAGCCGTAGTTGAGGGTGGCGAGACCTTTTTCCTTGGCCTCCGCGAGGGTGGCCACCGGGGTGTCGGTGAGATTGATGAACAGGTTCGAGAAGTCCAATCCGCCGAAGACCTTACCGATGGGCGGCAGGATCACGTCGCCGACCAACGAGTCGACGATCTTGCCGAAGGCCCCGCCGATGATCACACCGACGGCCAAATCGAGCACGTTTCCCTTCGCGATGAACTCCCGGAATTCTTTCCACATGACAGTCTCCTCCTTCGCTGTTCCAACCGTTCGAACCACGACAACCCCATGATGTTCGCGCACTTTGAGTGCGATAGCCAGATTTTTCTCGACACTCTTCGAGTCCCCGATCGTTCATTCCAACGAATCTTTCAAACGAGACCGTTGCGCCAGCTCCGGGGATCGGAGAGGATCACACCTTCATGCCCGCCCTACCGCCGCTTCACAAACTGCCTGCTTGGACCGCCCTGGCCCTCCACCAAGGGGAATGTGCCGCTACCCCCCTCGCGGCGCTCTTTGCCGCGGACCCAGAGCGCGGCCGGCGGCTCCGCTTCGAGGCCGCTGGGCTCCTGGTCGATCTCGCGAAGACCCACCTGACGCCCGCCACCCTCACCCGCCTCGGCGATCTGGCCCGGGCGACGGGTGTCGAAGCCTGGCGGGATCGCATGTTCGCGGGCGAGCGGATCAACGAAAGTGAAGACCGCGCGGTGCTCCACGTCGCCCTGCGGGACGACTCGGGCCGCCGGTACCGGGTCGACGGTGAAGAGGTCGGACCGCGGATCGACGCCGCCCTGGCTCAGATGGCGACGCTGGTCGACGAGGTCCACGGCCGCAAGCGGCGCGGCGCGGGCGGGCGGCCGTTCGAAAACATCTTGCACCTGGGCATCGGCGGCTCGGAGTTGGGGCCGGCGCTGGTCGTCGAAGCGCTCGCCGCCCATCACACCGGTAGTCTCGGTCTCCACTTCGTGGCCAATGTCGATGGCCACGCCCTCGCCCCGCGGCTCGCCGCGTTGGACCCGGCGACGACCCTCGTGCTGGTGGCGTCGAAGACCTTCACGACCGAGGAGACTCGGAGGAACGCCGAGACCGCGGCGGCCTGGCTGCGACGGGGCGGGGGCACGGTGGAACACCAAATGGTAGCGATCACGGCCCGGCCCGAAGCCGCCGCGGCCCTGGGCATCGCGCCCGAAAACGTGCTGCCGATGTGGGACTGGGTGGGCGGACGCACCTCCCTGTGGTCCGCCGTCGGGCTGCCCATCGCGCTCGCCGTGGGATTCGACAACTTCCGCGCGCTCCTGGCCGGCGCCGCGCGCATGGACGAGCACTTCCGCACCGCCCCTATCGAGCACAACGTGCCGATACTGCTCGGCCTGCTGGAGGTTTGGTACGCCGACTTCTGGGGCGCCGCCGGTCAGGCCGTGGTGCCTTACGACGAGCGCCTGCGCCGCCTGCCGGCGTACCTCCAGCAGCTCGAGATGGAGTCGAACGGTAAAGCCGCCCGCCGCGACGGCTCGCCGGTGGGCGTACCGACGGCGCCGATTCTCTTCGGCGAACCCGGCACCAACGGCCAACACGCCTTTTTCCAGCTCCTCCACCAGTCGGAACGGCTGATTCCCGTCGACGTGCTGCTGGTCGCACGGCCGGACCACGACCTGCCGGGCCATCACGACCTTCTGCTCGCGAACGGCCTCGCGCAAACCCAGGCGCTGGCCTTCGGGCAGTCCGACGAGGTCACCCGCCGGGCCCTCACCGCCGCGGGCCGAAGCGCCGAAGACATCGCCCGCCAACTGCCCCAGCGGCGCTTTCCCGGCAACCGGCCGTCGACCACGATTCTGCTCGACCGGCTCGATCCCGCGAGCCTCGGCGCCCTGCTCGCGCTCTACGAGCAAAAGGTGTTCGTCGCGGGTACCGTGTGGGGGCTCAACCCCTACGATCAATGGGGCGTCGAGCTCGGCAAGGTCCTGGCCCGGAACCTCGCCCCGGCCTTCGAAGGTGGTGCCCCGCCGCCGGATCTCGACTCCTCCACCGCGAGCCTGCTGGCCGAGTTGCTCGCCCGCCGCTGAGACCCCGCAGTAGCGGGACCGTGAAAAACGCTCTCGGGTTCCGTCCAAGAGGACGTGCGACTCTCCACCCACTTCCCAGCCGCCCCAGCTGGTGCTACTTTGCCGGTCATCGTCACTCGATTTTGGCCTCAAACGCGAGCAGGTTGGAAGTGGTTGCCCTGGCTGGCGGCCCTAGCGGTCGGTGTCGGAGCTGGGCTTCTGCTGTCGAGCCCGGCGTTTCTCACGCGCTTCTCGGATCCGTTGGCCCCACTACAAGGCGCTGTCGGACTGGAAGCTCTCGGGCCGGGTCGCTTCCACGGGTCCTTCCAGCGACCGGCTGCTTCGTCGTTGCCGGATCTCGACGATCGGCTCGCTGCGCTTCGCGGCAAGGCGGGTACCCGCGGCGTGCTCGATCTTCTGGAGGACCTGCCCGAGGCCGTGCGCAGCCTCGAGGACCAAGCCCGGAGCCAGCCCGACTCTGCCACCGCCTGGTCCGACCTCGCCGCCGCTTACTTGACGCGCGGCGCCGGCTCCCCGGCCAACGAGGACCCGCTCGACATCTTGGCCGCTCTCCGCGCGGCCCAGACGGCCACTCGGCTCGATCCCGAGCACCCCGAAGCCGCCTTCAACTTCGCCGAGAGCCTCACCCGCTGCGGTCTCAAACACGAGGCGCTCCAAGCCTGGAACCACTATCTCGATCTCGACCCCGCCTCCGCCTGGACGAGCCTGGCTCTCGACTGCCGCAAGCGCCTGGGCTCTCCGACGCACGATCGGCGTTGGAACGACCAAGGCAAACCGGCCCTGTTGGCGGCGTTGGCGGCAGGGGATCGCGAGGGGGTGCGGGGAGTCGTGGACCGGTTCCGGACGCGCAGCCGGGAGTTCGTTCTCAAGGAGTTGTTTCCGGCTTGGGCTAAAGCGTACTTGGTGAACGATCCGGCCCAATACGAGGCAGTGCGGAGTCAACTCGTTCAACTCACTAACCTATTAGCACAGATCAGCGGAGATCCTCTTCTGGCGCATACAGCGAAACACCTCGATAGGTCGCCGGGAATTCACAGGGAGATTGCCGGCCTGATCGCGACTTGGAAAGAAAGCGGAGAGTTCGCCGAACTGGACGCGCGAGCCGCCGCGCTGGAGAAGCTGGAATCGCCTCTCGCGGGCTGGGCAAGGTACTGGGCAGAGCGGGTGCGCTACAACCACGATCCGCAACGGTCTCGGGAGGAGCTGACCCAGCTGATCACTTGGGCCTCGGCACGTCACTACTCCATGGTCCACTCCTCTGCGCTAGCTCTCCTCGGGCTTATCGACGCCAAAGAAGACCGGCCCGAGCTGGCCCTGGAGCGTTATCGAGTGGCCCGTTCGCTGGCAAACGCCGCAGAGGGGCCAATCAGCGAGTTGCCCTTCCATCTCGTCGAGGCGTCGGCAGCTCAGCGTCTCGGGCACCTGCGCCAAGCGTGGCGAGCCCGGTTTACCGGAGCGCTATCCGCTGCCGAGGTGGGCGACAAGACTCGAATTCACGGTCCGATCCTCACGGCAGTCGAGGCGCTACTCGACTCCGGTGAGGTGACCCTGGCTCGACTCTTCCTCGACGAACTGGTTGCCAACGCCCGCGGGTCCGAGCGCGTGGATGTCCGAACCGAGACGTTGCTTCAGGCGGGCCGCTTGGCGGCTATGCAAGAGCGTTGGACGGACGCGGAAGAACTGTTCGCGTCAGCGATCGCTGACGCGGATGCCCACGGAGGCCACCTTGGATCTCGCTTGAGGGCGGTTGTTCAGCTGGCGCAAGGCCGGACCTTGGCCCAGCGGAATCCCGAGCAAGCGGACCGCCTGCTTTCCGAGGCGCTCGACTACTTTCGCTCGGGAAACTTCCCCTTTTACGAGGCTGCAACCCTCGACGCTCGAGCCAAGAGCCAGGCCCAAGCCGACCGATTCGAGGAAGCAGCCAAGACGTACCAAGATTCCATCGACGCCTGGACACGCCGCCGAAACAAACTTAGCGATTCAAACTCCCAGCTCTTCACCTTGGAACAAGGACGGAGCACCTTCGACGCCAAGATCCGCTTAGAGCTCGTTTCGCTGAGGTCCGCGGAAAGAGCCTTCTTCACGGCAGAAGACGCCAAGGCCCGTCGCCTGACTGAGCACTTGGGTCTCGTCGACTCGGGGCCTACGGATCTGCAAGGTCTCCGCGAAGAGATTCCTGTCGGGGTAATGCTGATCGCCTACACAGTTCTCAACGAAGGGATCGGAATCTGGCTGATACACCGTCACTCTGACCTGTTTAGGTGGGTGCCCGTTCCGAGAGGTCATCTCGATCTAGCCATTGCAGAGCTTCATTCCGCACTTCGGCGGAACGAGGACATCGACGCCACCACGAGGAAACTCTCGCAGTGGATTTGGTATCCGATCGCGACCGAGATCCCCAAGGAGTCTCGAGTCATCGTCATTCCCGATGGCGCACTGGCCGACGTGCCTTGGGGTCTCGTTCACGGCCCCAAGAGTTCCCGCCCCTTGGTGAACGACCACCAGATTTCCCTGGCTCCCAACGTTCGGATCGCCCTCGCTGCGCTGCGAGAACCGTGGCGCCGGCCGGAGTCCGTCCTCGTCATGGCGGACCCTGCAACGGACGAGTTCCACGGCCTTGATCGGCTCCCGGAAGCTGCGCGTGAAGGTGCCGAAGTCGCAGCTCTCTACTCGGCACGGCCAGAAAGTGGCTACTTTTCGGGCGAGGGCGCGACCAGCGAGATCTTCCTCGACTCCGGCCCTCGCTTCGAGCTTGTCCACTTTGCCGGCCACGGCATCGGCCAAGCCGACTCCCCCGCGGATTCGGCGCTCTTCTTCGCTCCCTCCGAGTCTTTCCCGGATGGCAAACTGTCTGCGGCTCGTATCGCCGAGGTGGATTGGCCGGAAACGCGAGTTGTGATTCTCGCGTCCTGCCAAGGTGTTCAGAACGGCGCCGTCGGTCGCGAGGTTCTCGCCGGCCTCTCGGCCGCGTTCCTGGCCGGGGGCGTCAAGACCCTGATTGCCAGCCCCGAACGGGTGCCGGAGTACGCCACGGCCGCCCTCATGAACGCCCTCCACCGGGCTCTCCTAGCTGGCCAAAGCCCGGCGGCGGCCCTACGCACAGCCCAACTAGAACTGATCCGCTCGCCGGATGAAAGCCTGAACCAGCCCAAACACTGGGCTACCTGGCTCGTCATCGGCAGTCCTTAGACCAACCGTTTTTCCCAAAGAAAGGATGGTGGGCCATGGCCTACTCGCTCGAGCTTTACTTCACGGGGTTGTGCGCATTCGTACCAGATGAAGCCAACAAGCAGTGTGACCTCCTGCTGGTGAGAGCGGACGATCCCGAAAACATTCAACCTCCCTTCGAAGAAGCGAACAAACCCAATCCCCACCGGCCCATGCTCGTATTGCCTTCGTCAGGGCTACACGAGGACAACGAGCGCGAACCCGACTTCCTGGTGCCGGATGGCAATGGCAGCACGATGGCGTGTTTCTACCTCGAAAACGAGGATCTTCAACTCGAGGTGAAAGGCCGAGCCCCCGACTTCAGATTGCAGACGGGTCCCCATAACGACTCTTTCGATCACGTCATCCCGCTCCTCGATGTCTTCGCGGCCAGCGGCGTCACGGCACTAAAACCAAGTGTCCTCACGGCCGGAAACTTCAACGATGTCGTGACGCGGTGCCACTTCGAACACGGAACCTTGAAGACCCATCGGTTCGCTCAACGGGACGGCTTCCCCTTGGAGTTCGATTTCCACCCATACTCGGTTAGCACGACCACGAGTGATCCCACACGACGCAAGATCGCGGATTTCTGTGTCCTAGAAATTGAAGGACTCACGACGGTCGCAGAGCTCCAAAGCACTCCCGGAAAGCTTCCGATCAAGATCTTTACCCCGAACAGCCAGCCCGTCAAAGGCTTCCTCACCAACTACGATCAAACGCTCAAGTGTCCAGGAAAGATGGTGCTCGACTTTCTTTGGTACTATCGACTGGCTGACTTCGGCGCAGTTGCTGCCGCGAGTCATGAAAACCGAGTGATTCCAGGCGACAGCGGTGAGTATGCGGCGGTATTCTCACCGGAAGCTTGTGCCTGTCCGCCCTGTGTGATCAAACCGAAGGGGACCGCCGCTCCGGCGGTGGCAGCCACCACGGCCGCATCGTTCGCAGTTCCGGTTCCTCCCCCGGTGCAAATAGTCGGCGCCAAACTTGGACTCACTTCTCGGCAAGTCCGACGACTGGAAGACCACCTCGGCACAGATGCCCTGGGCCTTCTAGCTGAACGAGTCATGCTTCTCCTCGGTGGCGCGCCGGCCAATGGCAGCTATCCGGAGTGCGTAGGTATTCGCCGTGGAAAAGCCGCGATCTTCTGCTCGGGTGTCCTACTCGACGAACGCCACGTTCTTACAGCCCGGCACAGTCTTTCCCCGAAAGAAACCTACATCATCAACGATGACACCCAGACTCGCAAGGCGACGATCAAGGATCGTCACCCCGTCGCTGACCTCGCGATCCTCAAGTTGAGCCAGCCTCTTCTAATCACGCCGCCGACTCGAGGAGCAGTGAACGTCGCTGACCTGGTTACGTTGGTCGGCTGGGGCAACACCTCGGCGCCACCTTCCTCTGGGAACAAGACGTTTGGAACGATGACAGTCACGACTCTGGATATCGGAACGACGGCCCCGCACTCGGGGCTTTCTCTGGGTGAAATGCAGGCCGCACCAACTCCTCAAAGCGCCGCCCCAGTCGATAGCGGTGGCCCCGTCTTTGTGCAGCCAAACGGAATCAATAGCCGAGTTCTCGTCGCGATCATCAGAGGCCCCGCTACCCCTGGGGCGATCAAGGAAGCCGACTCGATTCTGGTCCGCCTCGAGCCGTTCGAAGGCTGGATTCAGAGCGTGCTCAGCGCTCCCTGACGCCTCACCCACCCACCCGCCCCCGCAACGCCGCCACGGCCGACTTCTGCGCTCCAGTTTCGGCCGTGGCGGCAAGCTCTTCGAGCGTTTCCTTTGCACCTGCCAAGTCGCCGCCTTCGAGGCGCTTCACGACTGCTTGGTAGGCGGCGTAGAACGCTCGTTCTTTGGCCGTCTTGGTGGCCTGGGCGAGGCCGTTGGCGGCGGGTTTGACGAGGGCGGGGTCGGTAGCGCGGGCCAGGACTTTGGCGTAGAGGCCGGCGGCTTCGGGGGCTTTGCCGTTTCTCGCGAGGCGGAGGGCTTCTTTGAGATCTAAGGAAGCGAGGGCGTTGCGGGCGCGGTCGAGGATCTCCGCGGAGGCGGGTTTGGCTTCGAGGCGGGTGAGGAGGAGCTCGGCGCCCGCGGCGTCGCCGCGGCGGACGTGGCCGAGGAGAGCGTTGTAGCCGAAGTCCACGCGCTCGGGGGCCAGCTCGTAGGCGCGGGTGAAGGCGGCAACGGCTTCCTCCGGTGGCACGGGCTCGTAACTCCAGGCGGCGGCCAGGGCCGACCAGGTGTCGACGTCGTCGGGCCGGGCCGCGGTGATCTTGGCGAGGGCCGCGCGCAGCGGGACGAGGGCGGCGCGGCCGGCTTGGTCGAGCTTACCGCCGCGAGTCAGACTCTCGAGCTCCCCAAGGGACCACCGGGCCAACACGTCGAGATCCTCGGGCAGGAGCTCGGCGGCGCGCGCCCAGGCGGCGCGAGCGGCGTCGCCCTGGCCGAGTTGCTCGTGCAGCTCGGCGCGGTGCCGCCAGAGGGCACCGTCCGCGGGGGCGAGCTCGCTCACGGCCACGAAGTGGTCGAGGGCGGCGGCGCGCCGCGTCGGCCCCAGCCGCGTGAGGAGGTCGCCCAGGAGCGCCAGGGTTTCGGTGCGCGGCAACGGTCGGGTGGTGAACGCCGTCGCGGACCGTGCAGGCAGCTCGAAGCGCAGCATGCGTAGCTCGCCGGCCTCGAGGTAGGCGTCCGCCGCCGGCCCGAAGCTGGCGAGCTCGGTCCCAAAGCAGGCTCGCCAAGCGGTCTCCGGTTCCTCGCCGCCGCCCGTTCGACGCACGAACTCGGCAAAGCGACGCCGGTCTTCGAGGGGCTGAGCGAGGGCGTAGTGCACGAGCAGAGTCGCCTTGCCGAGAAGCGCCAATCGCTCGTGGACATCGTCCGGCAAGGCCGTCGTAGCGAACACTCGAGGCCAGGGGAAGCGCTCGTCGCGCACGCCCATGGACAAGAAGAACTGCACGTCGCGGCGCCCGATGAGGGCGCGGGTTCCCTCACGTTCGAACGTCGCAAGGTACTCCGCGAGGCCGTACCGCAACCACAGCGGCAAGCTCGGAGATTCGTGCTGCAGGACGCGCATGAGGAACTGCTTGGCGACCAGACGGTCGACACCGGTGGCCGTTCCAGCAAGGACGGCGACGCTCGAATCTCCGCCGAGGGCGACGAAACCCGGCTTCAGAACGTCCAACCCCGGTTGCCAGTAGGGCGCCGCGCTCGCCGAGTCACGAAAGACCACGAGGGTGCCGCGCCCCAGGACGGTCAGGGAGCCTTCGCCCCCGAGCCGGGTCAAGGCCTCGTAAAGATCCTCGAACCCTTCGGCGGCCGTCCGGGCGCGTTCGACCGAGCCGTCCGTCACCACCCGCAGGTGGGCCGACTCGACCACCGTCCAGGTGTCGCTTTCCGGCGGCAAGCCGAGAGCAACGGCCGCCGGCAGGGCAAAAAGCAGCGCGCAGGCAAGAACTTTCATGGAGAGCTCCCAAGTCGGCCCCCGGGTGGCCATTTTTTCCCCGTTCGGAAGATTCCGCGTCGCTGATAAGATGCCGATTCTTCCTTTGTGGTTCCTCGAGTATGAAGGACTTTCACGTTACCCGTGGTTTCTTGGCCGCTCTCGAGCGCGGCGAACTACCCCACGCCCAAGCCGTCAGTGGATTGGTCGACCACGTGCTGGCTCTCTGTCCGGTGTGTCGCGGCGAGCGTGAAGCTTTCGTTCTCGAGTGTACGCTGGGACCCAGCGGCCAGCTGGCGGTCGCCGAGCCGGTGCTCTCTTGGCTGGTGACGGTGGCGCCCGACTTCGAGGGCCGGAGGCGGCGGGCGGAGCAAAGCGCGCGCCGAGATCTGCGCGACCTGCTGGCCTTGCCGCCGGCGGCCCGGGCGGGCCGTCTCGAACGCTCTCGTCGGCGGTTCCGGAACCCTGAGCTGGTGGAGCTCTTGCTCGCCCTCGCCCACCAGCGCATCCGCGCTTCTCCCTGGGAAGCCCACGAGCTCGCCCAGCTAGCGCTCGAGGTCAGCTGGCAGCTCGCCGGCGCCGAAACGACGCCGGCGCCCAAGGAGATCGTCGCGCTGCGGGCGCGCGCCCTGGTGCACTCCGGCAATGCCCTGCGGGTGCAGGGGCAGTGGGTGGCCGCGGAACGGGAGCTCGGTGCCGCCCGCGAAATGGTCCACGAGGCCGGCGTTTCGGACCTGCTGGTCATCGCCGAGCTCGACTGGCTGGAGGGCGTCCTGCGGGGAACCCTGGGGCAAACCGAAAGCGCGATCCGGCTGCTCGAGCGTGCCATTCTCTTCTTCGACCTGGGCGGCGATCCCCGGCGCGCCGCCGTCACTCGCCTGTCGCTGGGCGCCCTGCACCAGGAGCTGGCCCAGCCGGAGCAGGCCGCGGCGACGATCTACCCGATCGTCGACGCCATAGAAGAAGCGACCGAGCCTCTGCTCGCCCTGTCCGCCCGCCACAACCTCACTCTGTGCCTGTGCGAGCTCGGCCGCTTCTTCGAGGCCCGCCAGATCTTCCTGCGCAGCGAGCCGTTGTATGGCCGTTTCGACGACTTTTGGACGCGGCTGCGGCGCCGGTGGGCGGAAGCCCGCATCGAGCGCGGCCTGGGCCGACCGGAATACGCTTTGGAGTTACTGGCCGAGGTCCGTGCCGGCTTCCTCGACCAAGACGTGCGCTCCGATGCCGCCATCGCCAGCCGCGAGATGGCCGAGGTGCAGCGGGACTTGGGCCGCAACGGGGAAGCCCTGGAAGCGGCACGGTTCGCGCTCGAGACTTTCGCAGAGCAGGGCTCGGAAGCCGAGTACCGGCGTTCCCTTACGCTTCTCGAGAGCCTGGAGTTCGCCACCGGGTTGTCCCAGGGCCCGCGGCCCAAGCTCCACCCGGCCGGCGCCGCGCCCGCCGTGGCCAGTCCGGCACGCCCGGGAGACGTCCACGTCACCCGCGAGATCCTGCGCGCCCAGCGCGGCCACCGCCTGAGCGCCGAAACCGTCCTGCGGATGTATCTCGAGCACCTGCCTTCGATGTGTCCGCAGTGTGCTTCCGACCGGGACTCCCCGCCCCCTCCCACCACCGGGGTGGAGCCCGCGGGCAGCCACGGAGTGGCCCTGCGCCGGCTGGCTCTGCGCCTCCCGCTGCTGGTTCGGCGGGTGGAGCGCGCGGAGGGCCGGGCGCGGCGGCAACTCGCCTGGTTGCTCCGGCTGCCGCGCGAACAGCGCCTGCAAGCCCTCGAAGGCCTGCCCGCCGGGCCGGTCGGTTATGCCTTGGGAGAACAGCTCCTGGTGACCGCCCAGCAACAACTCGGGAAGGATGACGGAGAGGCCCTGGCTCAAGCGGAGCTGGTGCGCTGCCTCGCGGAACGCATCGTGGCCACCCCCGACGGACCGCCGGCCTTGGCGGTGGCCGAGCTCCAGGCCCGCGCCTGCTTGATCGAAGGGGACGGTCTGCGCCGCAGTCGGCGCCTGAGCCGGGCCGAAAAGAGCTTCTCGGCGGCCCGCGTGGTGACCCGCGAACACGGCATCCTCGATCCCGAACTGGCCGCCGAACTCGACTTCGGCGAAGCGTTGCTGCGCCGCGACCAGGGCCGCCTGCCGGCTGCGCTCCGCCTCTTCCGGCGCGCCGGCGGCCAGTTCCAGGCCCTCGGGGCCCGCCGTGAGGCGATCCGGGCCGCGATCGAGTTAGGGGCGACGCTGCTCGAGTCCCGGGCCACGGAACGCGGCATCGAGACCTTGCTGGAAGCGCTGGCCGGGCTCGACCCGGCGCGGGAGTCGGAGCGCTGCCTGGCTGCCCTGGCCCACGAACACCTGGCCCGCGCGGCCTTCGACCTCGGGCGCGAGGCCGACGCCCGCCGCCACCTCGAGATCCGCCACGCCCTCATCGACGCGCCAGGCCCCGAGGACTGCGAACAATTGTTACGCTCCCGGGCCGGCTCCTCCGACTGAACCGACTTCCGACCGACTTCTCCGACTTCCAAGGACAGCCCGTGGCAACACCCCGCTTCACGATCGGCCTCGAAGAGGAATACCAGATCATCGACCCCGAAACCCGGGCACTCACGTCCTACATCCAGGAGTTCCTCGAGCAAGGTCGGCTCGTCCTCCAGGATCAGATCAAGCCCGAATTGATGCGCTCCCAGGTCGAAGTCGGCAGTCACATCTGCCACGACATGGCGGAAGCGCGGGCCGAGTTGGTGCGTCTGCGGCGCACCGTCTGCCAGGTCGCGGAGGCCAACGATCTGGTCATCGCCGCCGCCTCCACCCACCCGTTTTCGAGCTGGACCCAGCAGCAGATCACCGACGGTGCGCGGTACTCCCGCTACGAAGAGGCCATGGCGGACATCGCCCGGCGCATGCTGATCTTCGGCATGCACGTCCACATCGGCATCGACGACAAGGAGCTGATGATCGACGTCATGGACCAGGCGCGGTACTTCATTCCGCACCTGGTGGCTCTGTCGACCAGCTCGCCGTTCTGGAACGGCCGCCGCACCGGCCTCAAGTCCTACCGTTCGATCGTCTTCCAGGATTTGCCGCGCACCGGCCCGCCGCCGGACTTCTCCTCCTGGGCCGAGTACCAGAGCTTCGTCGACGTGCTGCTGCGCACCGGGTCCATCGACGAGCCGACAAAGATCTGGTGGGACATCCGCCCGCACCCGAAGTTCCCGACCCTCGAGTTCCGCATGACCGACATCTGCACCAAGGTCGACGAGGCCATCGCGGTGGCCTCGTTGATCCTGGCCCTGGTGACGAAGCTCGTGCAGCTGCGGGAACGGAACCAGTCTTGGCGGCGCTACCGTCACCACCTCGTGACCGAAAACAAGTGGCGCGCCGTGCGCTACGGCATCGACGGCTGCCTGATCGACTTCGGCAAGCAGGAAGAGGTGCCCACCCGCGACCTCACTCGTGAATTGCTCGAGCTGATCGACGACGTCGTGGACCCTCTCGGCATCCGCAAGGAGATCGAGTACATCCACACGATTCTCGAGGAAGGCACCTCCGCCGATCGTCAACTCGCGGTCTTCGAGAAGACCGGCGATCTGAAATCCGTAGTCGATCTGGTGGTCCAGGAGACCCGCGCCGGCTGGGAGTGAGATGCCCACCCGCGGTGACGGACCCGCCTGTCGGCCGGCCTGAAGGCCGGCCGCTACCTCAGGAAAACAAATAGGCTACAGGGTAGCGGCCGACCTTCAGGTCGGCCGTTCTCATGGATGCCAGTGGATGCCATAGGACGCCACGCTTGCAATGTAACCGTTGAGTCTGTTGGATATAGGGCCGGGTGGCCCCGGAAGTGCCTGTCGTCATTGAGGCGGCCGACATCTCCCGATGGGCACCCAGAAAGGCCCTTGGGAGATGTCGCGCTCGTATTTGACGGACTCGGTGATTCGAAGTTTGCGCCCACA
>JANRLG010000231.1:0-32450 GCA_033762835.1 Thermoanaerobaculia bacterium | reverse complement strand
GCCTACGGCTCGCTGGTGAAGATGGCGTTCCAGCTGTTGGCAGCCCTCTGGGCCTGGGCCAACGCCGCGAGCTTCCCTCCCAGCAGTGCCTCGCGGCGGGCCTGGCGCGGCCTCGGCCTCGGCTTGGCGCTGGTTTTCGTGGGCCAAGCGTGGCTCGCTCGGTACCAGTTGCCGGGCCAAACGGCGCCGTTCCCGACATGGGCGGACGTGGCCTTCGTCGCCGCCTACCTGCCGCTCATCGGCGCCCTGGTGTCGTTTCTTTCCGCTTACAAGAGCGCGGGGTTTCCGGTGGCGGCCCGGGGCCGAGACGTGGTCGTCACCACGCTTATCTTGGCCGCTGGTGTGACGGCGGCTTGGCCGGTGTTGCGCGCGGCCGTCCTGGCGCCCGGCGCCGGCCTGGCACACGGGCTGGGCATCGCCTACCCGGCTCTCGATCTGCTGCTGCTAGCGCCGGCGCTCCTGGTGCTCTTGGCCGTCCTGCCCTTCCGCCAAGGCGCCGTCGGCCGCATCTGGCTGGCCATCATCACCGGCTTCGCCGCCTGGGTGGCAGCCGATCTCCTGTTCGCCTGGCCCTCCACCGCCGCCTGGATCGGCCCCGTTTCGAACGCCTGTTACGTACTCGCCTACGGCTTCCTGGCCCTCGGCGCGCGGTACCAGCGCCGGCTGCTGGCCTGACCCGTCACTCCACCTCCCGCACCGACACGATCGTGTCCCCGACCAAGATGCGGTCGACGACCTCCATTCCCGAGACGACGTCGCCGAAGATCGTGTAGCCGCCGTCCAGGTGGGGTTGCGGCGACAGGGTGACGAACCACTGGCTGCCGCCGGTGTGGGGGCCGGACAAGGCCATACCGACGGCACCGCGGTCGTACCGGCGGCGGTTGATCTCGTCGCGGATGGTGTACCCCGGGCCGCCGGTGCCGTCGCCCCGCGGGTCCCCGCCTTGGATGACGAAGCCGGGCACCACGCGGTGGAAGGAGAGGCCGTCGAAGTAGCGGGACTCGGCGAGCTTCAGGAAGTTGAGACAGGTCAGCGGTGCCTCTGGGCACGCCAAGCGGATCCGGAACGTGCCGCGGCTGGTGACCACCTCGGCCGTCCGGGGCCGCGAGGTTTGGCGCACGACGCTCTCGTAGAACTCGGCGGTCTGCACCTGGGCGTTGAGGGCCTCCGACGGACGCGGCTGATCGAGGGCGACGAGGCCGTCGGCGGCCCGTCGGGCGGTCACGAGGTCGGCACCGCGCACGAGCTTCTCGAGGATTGCCACCAAGGCTCCGCGTTCGAGGGCCTCGGCCTTGGCCCGCGCGACCACCGCCGACACCGCCGAGATCCGTTCTTCCACGCCCGAATCCCCGAGCGCGCGGCGGACCGCCAACTCGAGCTCCTCGACCGGCAGGACGGGGTGTTCCACCAGCCAATCGAGCACCCCGCCGCGCACCGCCGAGTCGCGATCGAGCAACCCCGCACGAGCGATCGGCAGGGCGGCGGCGAGGTCGGTGCCGGCCCGCGCCAGGCGTGCCCCGAGGACGGCGCCGCGCACCAGCGGGACGGCATCGTCGGCGAGCCGGTCGAGCACCGCGGTGTGACCGAGCAGCCCTGCCGCTTCCACCGCCTTGGCGCGCAAACCGGGCTCGGTGGCGGCGGCGAAGAGTTCGACGGCCGGGCCCGCCGCCGGGTCCCCGGCGGTGGCCAGGGCGAGGAGCGCCGCTCCCCGTTCCCCCACGGGAGCGCCGGCGCGGGTGCGGGCGACCAGCGCGGCGGACAGTTCCGGCGCGGGCAACCAAGCACCGGCGACATCGAGCGTCACCTGGCGCACGCCTGGCCGCGGATCGTCGAACAGCTGGAGCAATCGGCCGCGCCACGCGGTGGGGGGCGGAGCGCCTTTGTCGATCAGGCTCTTGGCCGCGCGCAGGGCGGGGTAGACGGGCAGGTCCACGGCGTCGTCGAGCAGCGGGCGCAGGCGGTCGAGATCGGCGGGTTCCCCCACGATGCCGAGCGCCCGCGCCGCCCAGGCCCGGATCTCCGGGCTGGGGTCGGCGAGCAGCGTCCGCAGAGTCGGCAGCGACTCCGCTTTCGGCGTACGCGCCAGGGCGAAGGCCCCCCAGCGGTGGAGATCGGCCGCGGGCGAACCCAGCGCCGCGAGCGCCAGGGGGATCGTCTCGAGGTCCTGGAAGCGGTAGAGCGCGGGGGCGAGCCGCGCCCAGCGTTCGTCCTCGGCCAGCGGCAGGAGCGCTTCTCCCACGGTCAGGACGGGGGTACCGATCTTGCCCAGAGCCTCGACGGCGAGCCGGCCGGTTTCGCGGTCGGAGTCGGCGACGGCGGCGAGCAGGCGCTCGGTCGCCCGCGGCCGCGTTGCCTCCGCCGCCTCCGCCACTTCACCCAAGCCGAAGGCCGCGGCACGGCGTACCGCCACCCCGTCGTCCACCAACAAACCGGCTAGGGACTCGACCGCGGCACCGTCGCCGGTACGGCCGAGGGCCACCGCCAGAGCTTCCCGAATCGGCGGCCCGCCATCCAGGGCCAAACGCGAGGTGACCGCCTCGTGGCCCTGGCGGTCCCCGAGCAGGAGCAGGAGGGCGCGGGTTTGCAGCTCGTTGTCGGAAATCGGCGGCGCGGCCGGTGGTGTGCTGGCGCAGCCGACGAGGAGAACCAGCCAAGGGAGGAGTTGTCGCATGGCCGGATGGTATCTCCTCCCCTCCTACCCCACCGAGTAGTTGTTCCCCTCCTCCGTTACCGATAACCTCCCCGCGTGCTCACCTTCTCCGACTTGGCGCGCCGTTTCGGGCGGCACGTGGTGTTGACCGGCCAGTCGGGTACGGTGGCCCCGGGGCAGTTGTTGACCGTGCTCGGCCGCAACGGCTCGGGCAAATCGACCCTGCTGCGCATTCTCGCCGGGCTCCTGGTGGCGGATCGCGGTACCGTCGAGTACCACGAGGACGGTCGCCCGCTGAGCCTCGGTGAGCGGCGCCGGGCGGTGGGCTACGTGGCACCGGATCTGTCCTTCTACGAAGACCTTTCGGCGCTCGAGAACCTCCAGTTCTTCGCCCGCCTGCGGGGCCTGCCGTCGACGGCGGCTGAAGAGTGGCTGGCACGCGTAGACCTGCCGCCGGAGCGCGCCGCCGGGGCGTTGTCCTCGGGCATGCGCCAGCGCCTGCGTTTCGCCTTCGCCCTGATGGCCCGGCCGCGCCTCCTGCTGCTCGACGAGCCGGTGCAGAACTTGGACGCCGTGGGCGCAACGCTGGTGCGGACGCTGCTCGCCGAGCATCTATCAGGCGGCGGGGCCGGAAGCGGGGCCGGCGGTGGGCTCGCGGTCGTGGCCAATCCCGAGCCGCTCGATCTCGGGCGCCCGGCGGAAAGTGGGGACCATGTCCTCACGCTCTGACTTCCTGGACTTCCTGGCCCGCTCCGGCGCCGTTCTGGCCAAGGACTGGCGCACCGAGTTGCGCAGCCGTTACGCCTTGAACAGCCTGGCTTTGTTCGCCTTCTCGACGCTCGTCACGGTGTCCATGGCGCTCGGGCCGGTGGGCTCGTCGCCCTTGGCTCAGCCGCTCCTGCCGGTGATCCTCTGGCTCATTCTGCTGTTCGCCGCCACCGCGGGCCTACCGCGGACGTTCGTGGGCGAAGAGGAGACCCACACGGCCATCGCCTTGCGCCTCGCGGGGCCGCCGGAAGCGGTCTTTGCCGGCAAACTGGGCTTCGCCCTGTCGTTGACCTTCGCCCTCGAAATCCTCGTGGTGCCGCTGTTTCTGGCGATGACCGACCTGTCGCCGAAGGACCCGGGGTTGTTCGTGGCGACGCTCGCGGCCTGCGGCTTCGGGCTTGCCGCCGGCAGCACACTGGTCGCGGCCATGGTGGCCCAAGCCCGCGGCAAGGGCACGCTGTTCGCCGTGCTTCTACTGCCCATGCTGGTGCCGTTGCTGGTGATGGCCGTGGCTTTGACCCGCGCCGCGGTGTCCGGCGAGCCGCCAGTTGTCGAGATCACCCAGGTGCTTCTGTATGATGGCATGGTCACGATCGGCGGATTCCTCCTCTTTCCCGCCGTTTGGAACCCCTGAAGGGCACGAGACGGTCCAACCATGAAGCCGACAACCCTCCTCGCCTTGGGCGCGATTTGGCTCTCGATCACGCTGGCGATCTTTTTGGCCTTCCTCTACGCCCCGCCGGCCAAGAACTTCATCGGCGAGTCCTCGCGCATTCTGTTCTTCCACGTGCCCATGGCCTGGGTGTCGTCGCTGGCGTTCATCCTCGCGGGGGTCGCGAGCGTGCGTTACTTACGGACCCGCGACGTGCGTTTCGACCATCAAGCCCGCTCGGCGGTGGGGTTGGGGCTCATTTTCGGGGTGCTCGCCACCGTGACCGGCTCGTTGTGGGCGCGGGTGAT
This sequence comes from Thermoanaerobaculia bacterium, assembly GCA_033762835.1. Taxonomy (GTDB): domain Bacteria; phylum Acidobacteriota; class Thermoanaerobaculia; order Multivoradales; family DATKCC01; genus JANRLG01. The sequence continues at coordinate 28,072 of JANRLG010000231.1, read as the reverse complement.
GTGGAACTCCTACTGGAACTGGGACCCGCGCCAGAGCTCGATCATCCTCGCCCTGACCTTCTATCTCGCCTATTTCGGCTTTCGCAGTGCCGTCGAGGAGGTCGAGGCGCGGCGCCGGCTGGCCGCCGCCTACGCCGCTCTGGGATTGATCGTGGCGCCGTTCTTGTTCTACATCGCGCCGCGCATCGCCGGCTTCACGTTGCACCCGGAGCCGATCTTGAACGCCAACTTGAAGGTCGAGGTCGAAAGCCGCATGCGCCAGGTGCTGCTGCTCTCTTCGCTCGGCTTTACCGCTTTCTTCGTCTGGCTGCACATTTTGAATTGTCGGCTCCTCACACTTCTCGAGGCGCGAGACGCCAAGAGCCTGAGTTGACGACAGCAAGGGAGTGAGTTGACATGGAACCTGCCACCGTCACGGGCGGTCTCGGTTGGATCGCCGCCGTCAACGCGGTCATCTGGACCGGCCTGTTCCTGTTCGTGTTTCTGATGCACCGCAAGATCGCGCGCCTGGAGAAGGACCGATGAACAAAAAGCTACTCGGAATCGGTGCCGTCCTGATCATGGCCTTCGCTGGCTACTCGCTGGCGTCCTTCCGGACCGCCTTGACGCCCTATGTCGACTACAAGACCGCCCGCGCGAGCGCCGGTACGGTGCAGGTGGCCGGCGGCTTGGCCAAGGCTTCCACCCGCTACGACGAAGCCAGCCAGCGGCTGATCTTCGGCTTGACCGACGAGGCCACGGGCGACTTGCTCGAAGTCCGTTACGAAGGCGTCAAGCCGGGCAACTTCGAGGACGCCGTGTCGATCGTTGCCATCGGCCGCTTCAACAGCGCTGAGAAGGTCTTCGACGCCGACAAGCTGCTGGTCAAGTGCCCGAGCAAGTACCAGGGCGAGGAAGTCGAAGAGAAGGTCTACGAGTGACGGCGGCTCGGCCGCCGGGGAGATTCGGTCCATGTCGTCTCTGACGTCCCTTTACCTCCCCGGCGCCGTGGCGTTGTGGGGTTCCCTCGTTCTCGCCCTGTGCACGGTTTGGGGCTACGGCCAGGTCCTCCAGGGCCGGGACGGTTCCCTGGTGTTCGCGCGGCGCGCCTACTCGTCCTTCGCGGGGGCCGTGGTGCTGGCCTCGCTGGTGTTGTTCTTCGCCCTCGCCACGCGGGACTTCCGGATCGAATACGTCCAGCAGTACTCCGGGCTCGATCTGCCGGTGCATTTCCAACTGGCCGCGTTCTGGGCCGGTCAGAAGGGCAGCTTCATGATCTGGCTGCTGTGGGGCGTCTTGCTCGGCATTCCGCTCTACAAGTCCGCCGGTCGCCACGAGCCGACGGTGATGGTGCTCTACACGCTGACGCTGATCGGCCTCGTGCTGATCCTCGTGCGTGAGAGCCCCTTCGTGATGCTCACGGAGACCCCGCGGGACGGCAAGGGCTTGAACCCGCTGCTGCAAGACAACTGGATGGTGATCCACCCGCCGATCATGTTCGTGGGCTTCGCGGCCTCCGCCGTACCTTTCTGCTTCGCCATGTCGGCGCTCTGGCGGCGGGACTACAGCAGCTGGGCGGCGCGGGCGTTCCCGTGGGCCCTGGGTGGCTTCCTGGTTCTGGGCGGCGCGATCCTGATGGGTGGCTACTGGGCCTACGACACGCTGGGCTGGGGCGGTTACTGGGGCTGGGACCCGGTCGAAAACGCCTCGCTGATCCCGTGGTTGTTCGGCGCCGTGTTGATCCACGGGCTCTATCTCGAACGAACCAAGAACCGCTTCCGGCGCGCCAACTACATCCTGGTCACGCTGGTCTACCTGTCGGTGCTCTACGGCACCTTCCTGACCCGTTCGGGTGTGCTCGCGGACTTCTCCGTCCACAGCTTCGTCGACCTCGGCATCTCCGGCTGGCTGATCGCGCTGATGGCGTTTTTCGTCCTCGGTTCGCTCTACCTGCTGGTGTTTCGTCTGCGCGAGGTGCCCACGGAGCCGAACGTGGACCCGTTGAACAGCCGCGGCGCCGCGCTCGTCTTGGGCACGATCACCATCCTGACCTCGGCCATCGCGGTGACTTTCGGTACTTCCGCGCCGCTTTTCACCGCCTGGGTCGGCAAGGCGGCCCAGGTGGGGCCGGAGTGGTATACCAAAGTCCATTTCACGATCGCCGGCACCGTCGCGGCCCTGCTCTTCTATGTTCCGTTTCAGACTTGGAAGGGTCTGCCGAAAGGTGAGCTGCTGGTCAAGCTTCTGCCGTCCTACGCCGGTGCAACCGTGGTCACCGTCATCGGCTTGTTTGCCGGGGTCTCGTGGTTCCATTCGGGTTACCTGTTCTTGGTCGCCGCGGCGCTCTTCTCGAACCTCCACAAGATGATCCTGAAGGGCCGCACCGCCGGCTGGCTCGCGGCCGGCGGCTACCTGGCGCACGTCGGCGTGATGATCATGTTCGTCGGGATCTTGGCGTCGTCGGGTTACGACCGCAGCACCAAGGTGACTCTCCAGCAAGGGGTGCCGACCCAGGTCGGGGAGATGACCGCGACGTTCAAGGGTTTCAAGCAGAAGACCTCGCCGCGGGAGAAGGACGCCTTGATCGTCGAGATCGTGCGGGAGAACGGCAAGGTCGTCACCACCTACCCGAAGCTCTTCCAGAACGCCCGGAGCGGCCAGGTCATGGCCAACCCGGACGTCACGGTGTTTCCGCTTCTCGATCTCTACGTTTCGCCCATCGAGTATCAACCCGGTGAGGCGGGAGCCACGGCGGAGGCCCATGAGCTCGCGAAGGGGCAGACCGTGAAGCTCCAGGGCCTCGACGTCCAGTTCCTGGGCTTCGACCTGAACGCCGAGGGCAATGCCATGGAGCAGATGGCCCAAGGCGGCAAGATGACGATCGGCGCCCAGCTGACTGTGACGCCCACGGGCGGAGCGCCCCAGAACGTCCTCGCGCTCTACCGGGTCGACCAAGCCCGCGGCATGGCCGAAGCCCCACCGACGCGGTTGCCGGGCGGCGGCTCCGTCGCCGTCGGTGCCATCAACGCCTCGAACGGCTCGGTGCGGCTGGTGTTCGATGGCGTGCTGCCCATCGAGGCCGTTGCCGGTTCGGGTCCGCGCCTGTCCGTGGACATCTCGACCAAACCCCTGATCCAGCTGGTCTGGGGTGGCTTCTACGTGCTCATGATCGGCGGCCTGTTCGCGTTGCTCCACCGGGTGCGGGAGTTGAAGACGCTGGAAGGGCTCGGCAAGGCGGCCTAACGGCCCAGGGCCGCCGCGCAGCGCCGCACGACCTCGCCCGCCGGCAGGATCTCGTCGATCCCCTCGACGCTCTTGCCGGCCTGCAAGACGTCGCGGTAGGTGACGGCGCGCAGCGAGGAACGCTTGAGGCTCCACAGGGCCTGGGCGGAGTACAACATCCGCATCCAGTGCTTGGTCTTGCGGCCCTTCAACAGGAAGCGGGCGATCGGCCCGGCCTTGGTGCCGACGCGGTCGAGGTGCGGCGTGCGGATGACCGAGACGGGCACGCCGGTGATGCGTTCGGTGAGCACGATGTCCGCTTCGCCGGCGTCGAGAATGGCCTGCTTGTAGTCCGCGTGGGCGTTGCACTCCGTCGTCGCGATGAAGCGCGTGCCCATCTGGACGCCGACGTAGCCGAGCCGGAGGGCTGCCGCGAACCCCTGGGGCGTGCTGATGCCGCCGGCCGCCACCACCGGAACGCCGAGGGGGCCGAGCTCGTCGATCAACCGTTCGAGGCTCTTCGAACCGGCGTGGCCGCCGGCTCGGTCATTGACCGCGATGAGCCCATCGGCGCCGCCTTCGAGGCCCTTTTCGGCCCACTTGCGCTCCGTCACGTCGTGGTAGACGACGCCGCCCACGGCGTGGGCGCGCTCGGCCACCCAACGCGGATTGCCCAACGAGGTGACGAAGAAGCGCACGCCGAGCTCGAGGGCTTCGTCGACGTATCGCTGCATCCGTTCCTCATAGACCTTCGAGGACTTCTCGACCACCACGTTCATGCCCACGGGTTTCGTCGTCAGCCGCCGGATCAGCTCCATGCCGGCGCGGAACTCGTGGCGGTGGACGTAGACCATCGACAGCGGCTGGATGATGCCCATGCCTCCGGCCTCGGAGACCGCGGCCACGAGCTCCGGGTTGCTGCACGGGTACATGGCACCGCACAAAAGCGGCACCGCGATCTTGGCGTCGGTACAAAGCGCGGTCATGGTCACCTCGGGGGACTCTCGGCAGTTGGGTTCCTGGGAGGATACCGCGGACGTCTCCCGGCCCCCTCATTGGTCTGCTCTCCGTTCCCGGAATGGCCCTGTTCGGAGGACCGGTTCGCCGCTACTCTCGCCCTCCCATGTCGAGCCCCGAAATCGCCGAAAAGCCCTCCCTCACCGACACCCTGTTGCTCGCCACCCCGGGCCTCATTTGGGGTGCCTCGTTCCTGCTCATCGCCGAGGGCCTCAAGGCCATGGGCCCCTACGGCGTCACCTTCACGCGGATCGCCATCGGCTTTCTCACCCTGTCGTTGTTTCCGGCCGCCCGCCGGGGCGTCTCCTGGGACGCCTGGCCGCACATCGCCCTCGTCGGACTGGTCTGGATGGCCTTCCCGTTGACGCTGTTTCCGCTTGCCGAGCAACGAGTCTCCTCGGCCCTGACCGGCATGTTGAACGGCGCGAACCCCTTGTTCACGGCGCTGGTGGCCACGCTGCTGACCCGCCGGCTACCGAGCCGCGGCATCCTCGTCGGCCTGGGAGTCGGCCTCTTCGGCGCCGTCCTGACGGCTTGGCCTAGTCTGGGCGAAGGCCGCAGCAGCGTGATCGGCGTCGTGCTGATCCTGGCGGCGCTGGTGTCCTATGGCTTCGCCCTCAACCTCGCGGTGCCGCTGCAACACCGGCACGGCGTGTTGCCGGTGCTGTGGCGAGCGCTCGGCACGGCGCTTTTGTTGACGGCACCGCTCGGCGTGCCCGAGGTGCTCCGGGCAGACTTGTCGGCCACCGGTCCGCTGCTCTCGCTGCTCGCCCTCGGAGTCTTCGGCACGGGCATCGCGTACGTCGTGCTCACGACGGTGGCCGGCCGGCTGGGCGCCACGAGAGCCTCCGCCACCACGTTCCTGATCCCCGGCGTCGCCCTCGCCTTGGGGGTGCTCGTGCGCAACGAAACCGTGGCCCCCCTCGCCATTCTCGGCGCGGCGGTCTGCATCGCCGGGGCCTGGCTGATGCGCCAGGCGAAGGGACGGTGAGACTCTCGGCCGTGGTGGCAGGGGGTGAAGTTCTGGGTTGACACTCCCCGGGCCTCCGTGGTCGCATGACGGGTGAAACGCCTCACCCTTTGCGCAACGAGGAGCCTGCCGATTTCCCCTGCCCTTGCCTCCGTTCCCCTAGCCGTCGCCCGCGGACCGCGGGCCGCCGAGCGGCTTTTGCTCGATGAAATCGAGGCGGTGCTCGCTGAGCCCCGGGACCTTGCCCGCCCGCTGCGGGTGGTGGTGCCGTCGCGAAGCTTGCGGCGCCATGTCGCAGCCGCGCTCGTGCGTCGGCGCGGGCGCGCGGCGCTCGGGTTTTCGGTACAGACGTTGTTCGGCCTGGCGCTCGAGGTGTTGCAGCGGTCCGGGGACGACGCGGCCGAGGGCGATGCCGTCTTCGGTCTGCTGGTGCGGCGCTTCGCGGCGGCCACGCCGTCGCTGGCAGGTCCCCTGGACGGCTTGGTCGAAGGCTACGGCCCGGTCGTGGGCACGGTGCGGGACTTGCTCGACGCCGGGCTCGAAGCGGCGCACGTGGCCGCTGCCGGGGAAGCCCTCGGTGAGGTCGGCCCGTGGGTTTCGGAGGCCGAACGCGAGCGAGCGGACGAACTGTTGCGCCTCGCCTTGGCTGCCGAGCGGGGGCTTTCGGCCCTCGGCCTGCGGCGGCGCACGGACGTTTTGCGGCGGGCCGCCGCGGCCCTCGGTGCCGCCGCCGATCCCGAAGTGCTGTTGCCCACCGGCGCCCTCTGGGTCCACGGCTTCGCGGACGTCACGGGGCTCGCCGGGGACCTGCTCGATGCCCTGGTGCGCCATGCCGGCGCGCGTCTGATCCTCGATCGCCCGCCCGATCCGAGCGACCCCCTGGCCGACGAAGGGACGTTTTCGGCGCGTCTCGCGGAACGGTACGGGGGTGGTTCGACAGTGACATCCCCGGCGGAACCCACGACCACCCGGCAGGCCTTCGCTGCCCCGGGGGCGGACGCCGAGGCGCGCGAGGTCGCCCGGCGCATTCGCCACCTGCTCGATGCCGGAGAACGAGCCGAGGGCATCGCCGTCGTGGCCCGCGAGCTGTCTCCCGGCACGGCCTACTCGTTGTCCCTGCGTCGTCACCTGGCGCGCTTCGCCGTACCCTTTTCGGGCGCCGGCACTCTCGGACCGTGGTTGCCCCACGGGCGGCGCCTCCAAGCGCTGATCGCGGTGCTGCGACGCGGCCCCCAGGTGCCCACGGGGCGCTGGCTCGAGGCCGTGGCGCCGCCGCCGGGCGGGGATCTCGGCCGCCACGCGTTGATCTCGGCGGAGCTGCGCTTGGCGTTCCACTCGCTCGGCGCAGGGCGGCTCGCCGAGGTCGCCGCGCTGGCGCCGGAGTTGTTCGCCGGGAACGCCAGCTTTCTCCTGCCCATCATCCAGGGTTTCCGGGTCCGCTCGGCGGAAGACGAAAAGGACCTCGACGAGGCCGCCGAACTGACGCCCGAGCGGCCAGTGCGCCGGAGCCTGCCGACGGCCCGCCTGGTGGCCGCCCTCGGGCGCGCCCGCGGCCTGGTGACCCGGCTCGCCGAGTGGCCCCGGGAGGCGCCCCTCGAAGACCACCTGGCCCGGCTCGAGTCGCTCGTGACCCAGGACCTCGACTGGCGCACGGAGCCCGCTCGGGGGCCCCTCGAGGCCCTGCTCGAGACCCTCCGCCGCGGCGTTCCCGGGGCCTTTTCGATCAGCTTCCGCGAGTTCGTGGACTTGGTCGCGGACGAGCTCGCGAACGCCGGCCGCGACGAGCTCGGCGGTGGCGGCGGTGGGGTGGCGCTTCTGGGTGCCACCGAGGCCCGCGGGCTCGTCTTCGACCATTTGTTCCTGGTCGGCCTCAACCGCGACCTCTTCCCGCGGCCCATCGCCGAGGACCCGCTGCTGCCCGATGACCAACGCCGGGCGCTCGCTCGCGTGCTGCCGGACCTCGCGGGCAAGACCGCCGGCCACGGCGAAGAGCGGCACCTGTTCGCCTCGCTGCTCGCCGCGGCGCCCGCGGTGACGCTGTCGTGGCAAGCGACCTCCGACGATGGCCAGCCGATTCCGCCGTCCCCCTTGATCGAGCGCCTGTTGGCGACCGACGGCGGGCTCGAGGTGGAAACTCTGCCGCCCTGGATGACCGCCGAGCCCTGGGCGGACTTGCCCGCGGAGGACCGCGCCATCGTCGCCGGTCTCGAGCGCGACGCGGTCGCCCTCCACGCCGAACTCGGCGGTGATGCGGTGGCGAGCACCCGCCTCGCCGTGCTCGCCGAATTCGATGCCGGGGTGCGCGTGGGCGAGGCTCCCGGGCCCTTTCTCGGTCGTGTCGGCCCGGCCTTGGCGGGCGATCGGCGCACCGAGGACCCCTCGGTCACGGCTTTCGAGTCGCTGGTGGCGTGCCCGTGGCGGACGTTCCTCGAACGCGTCCTCAAGGTCGTGCCGACGCCCGATCCGCTGCTCGCCGCGCCGGCCTTGACGCCGCTTCTGGTCGGAAACCTGGTCCACGAAGTGCTGGCGGCTATCGTCCAGCGCACCGCGCCGCCGGTGACCAGCTTCGAAGACGCCTTGGTGGCCGCCCCGTGTGCTCCCGAGTGGCCGGCCGCCGAGGAGTTCGAAGAGCTGCTCCGGAGCGCCGCGAAGCAGGTCTTGAGCGAGCAGGCGGCGGCCCTGCCCGGCCTCGCCCGCGCCTTGGCAGAGGCGGGCCGGCCCTACCTCGCGGCGGCCCGCCAGGCCGGTGCCTTGGGTTCGGCGGTGCTGGCCGCGGAGGTCGAAGGACTTCTCCCGGTGGTCGATGGCGCCGGCCGCGAGCGCCATCTACGCTTCCGGGCGGACCTCGTCGAACGCCAGCCGGAGCGCATCGCCACGCCGTTTCGGCCCGAGCTCGAGCCCGTGCGCCTGACCGACTTCAAGACCGGCAAGCCGACCTCTTCAGCGGCCAAGGCGGCCGGCCGAGAGACCGCGCTCCAAAAGGATGTCGCAGCGGGCAAGCGGCTCCAGGCCGTGGCCTACAGCCTGGCTGCCGGGCGCGGCGGTATCGGCCGCTACTTGTACCTGAAACCCGAGATCGCCGACGACCAGCGCGAGGTGGTGGCCCGTGGGGATGCGCCGCACTTCGCGGAGCCCTTCGCTCGGGTGGTGGCCACCGCCTTCGACGCCTGGGACGAGGGCGCCTTCGTGCCGCGACTGACCGAACCCGAGAAGGATCAAGAGCCGCGCCGGTGCAGTTACTGCCCGGTTCACGAAGCCTGTCTGCGCGGCGACACCGGCGCCCGTCGGCGCTTGGTGCGTTGGGCCGCCGCCGCCCAGCAGGGTGCCCTCGGCGAAGACGCCGCGAGCCGTGCGCTGGCCGACATCTGGTTCCTGCCCGCGAGGAAACCATGAGCGCCCTATCCCCGAATGGCCCCCCGAATCAGCTCGATCTCTTCGGGGCGCCCCTGGGCTCGCCGGCTCCGGAGCCGCCGCCCTCGCCGGACGTCGACCCTGCCCTCCTGGCCGACCGCGCCACCCGCCGGCTCGCCCAGACCGAATTCGGCCGGCCGCTACTGGTCGAGGCGGGCGCCGGTACCGGCAAGACCACCACCCTGACCGCCCGCATCGTGTCCTGGTGCCTGGGGTCGGGCTGGGAGCGCGCGGCGCTGGCCGGTGCCGAGTCGGAGGCCGAGCTCGCCTCGGCCACCCTCGGCGGCATCGTGGCGATCACCTTCACCGAGGCCGCTGCCGCCGAGATGGCGCGCAAGGTGGGCGACACGCTGCGGCAGCTCGCGGCGGGAACGGCCCCGGCCTGGCTCGAGCCCACGGGTTTGGCCCCGGAAGCCCAGGTGCGCCGCGCCGGCGCTCTCCTCGGCACCCTGGACCACCTCGTAGTGCGCACCATCCACGCCTTCTGCCGGGGCCTGCTGGCGGCCCATCCGCTCGAGGCGGGCATTCACCCGGAGCTCCAAGTCGACGCCGACGGTAGTGCCCTCGAGGGAGTGGCCCGCGAGGTGGTCGAAGCGGCCATCGCTCGCGGATACGGCGACCCGGGAGACCCCGATCTGCTCGCCCTCGCTGGTCGCGGCCACGGCCCGAACGCGCTCGTCGACGCCTTGATCCTGCTCGCCCAGGCGGCACTGCCGCCGGCGGTGCTCGCCGACGACCCGCTCGCCCCGGAGCGCCTGCGCGCGCCCGTGGCGGCGCTGGCGGTAGCCCTCGAGCACTTCGCCACGGCGGTCTCCGGTCACCTCGACGGCGCGGTCAAGAAGAGCCCCACGACCGGGCTGGCCCTGCAAGCGCTCGCGGCGAGCCTCGAGCTGGTACCGGCGAACGGCGAGATCGCCGCCGAGGCGTTGTGCCGCGGTCTGCGGGAGATCTGGAGCGACAACGCCCTCGAGCGCCTCGAAAAGTGGGGCAAAGGCGAACTCAACAAGACGGAGGAGGCCGCCGCGGGAGACCGGGCGAGCGTCATCACGGCCGCGGCGGTGGGCCTCGCCGGGCGCATCGAGCCGTGGTTCGAGCTCGACGCCGCGCTCTACTCCGCGGCTCGCCGGGCGCTCGCCCCGCTCTACACCGAGCTGCGACGGGAACTCGCCGTGCGCGGCGTGGCGACCTTCGAGGACCTGCTGGTGGGCGCCCGTTCGTTGCTCCTGGAGCAGCCCGCGGTGGCGCGGCGTGTCCGCGGGCGGATCACCCAGCTCCTGGTCGACGAGTTCCAAGACACCGACGCCGTGCAGTGTGACCTGGTGGCCGCCCTCGCCCTGACCGGACCGGCGGACGAACGCCCCGGTCTGTTCGTGGTCGGGGACCCGAAGCAGTCGATTTACGGCTGGCGCAACGCCGACTTGCGGGCCTACGACGCGTTCCGGCAGCGCCTGACGGCGGCCGGCGGCCAGGTGCTGCCGCTACTCGAGAACTTCCGTTCGGTACCGGCGATCCTCGATGAAGTGGCCGCCGTCATGGTGCCCACGATGGTCGAAGAGCCCGGTCTTCAGCCGGCCTTCGCGCCGCTCCTGGCCTGCGAGCGCCTGCGCCGCCAACCCGGCTTCCGGCAAGCCGGCCGCGGGCCGGTGGAGTACTGGGTGACCGCGGTCCCCAGCGCCCCCGGCGAGTCCGCGAGTGCCAAACACGGCGACGCCGTGCGCCTCGAAGCCGAGGCGATCGCCCAAGACGCCGCCCGGCTCCACCGCGAAGGTGTGGCTTGGCGGGAGATGGCGCTCCTGCTGCGCGGCTTCGGTGAGCTCGACGAGTACCTCGAGGCGTTTCGCCGCGCCGGCGTGCCGTTTTCCGTGGCCGGGGACCGCCAGTACTTCCGGCGCCGCGAGGTGATCGACGCCGCGGCCCTGTTGCGCGCGGTGGTCGATCCCGGGGACCAGTTGGCCCTTCTGGCGGTGCTGCGGGCGCCCTTCGTGGGAGTGCCGGACGCCGCGTTGCTGCCCCTGTGGCGCCAGCGTTTCCCCGAGGTCATGACCGAGCTGACGGCGCCCGAGCCGGCGGCCCTCGAGAAGGTCCACGCCGCCATCGCCGCCGCGGCCGCCGAGGTGCGCAACCTCGAAACGGCGATTCCGGAGCTCGTGCCCCTGCGCGGCTGGGAACTCGTGCTCACGGAGACCGCCACCACCCTGGCCGAACTGCGTCGGGACTTCACCGTCGCCCCGGCGGACCGGTTCCTCGATCGCCTGCGCGCGTCCGTACCGCTCGAGGCCACCGCCGCGGCGCGTTATCTCGGTCGGTATCGCTTGGCGAACCTGAACCGCTTCTTCCGCCGCGTCGGCGAGGCGCTCGAAAACGCCGAGGGCGACGCCGGGGCCTTGTTGCGCGCCCTGCGCCGCGGCGTCGGCCAGGCCGTCGAAGAAGAAGAGGGACGCCCCCTGGCCGAGGACGACGCCGTCCAAGTGATGACCGTGCATCGCGCCAAGGGCCTCGACTTCGGCCACGTCTACCTCGGGCAGTTGCACAAGCAGGACCCGCCGGACAACCCGCCCCAGGTCGTGGTCGGGCGCGTCGCCGGCCGGATCGAGTTTCGCCTGTTCGGCCAGCCGAGCCCCGGTTTCGGTGACGTCGCGGCTGAGCGGCGGCGGGTGGAGACCCGCGAACGGGTGCGCCTGCTCTACGTCGCCATGACCCGCGCCAAGGAGCGGCTGGTGCTCGCCGGTGCCTGGGACCGTGCGGCCGCCGCCGAAGTCGAGCAAGCCCGGGCGACGCTGCCGCTGCTCGCCCGCCGCTTCCCGTTCCCGCCCGACTGGCTCGCCTTGGTGACGTTGGCGGAGCAGGGCGGAGGGCGCGTCGACGGCGACGGTCTCCAGTGGTTCTTTCCTCATCTCGATCCCGCCCCGGCGGCCACCGGCGCGGCCTCCGACGAAGCTCCGGTCTCCCCCGCCCGGCCCCCGGCAACCGGGCGCCCGAGCCGCGAGGAGGCGCGCCGCCACGCGGCCCGGCCCCTCGGCGAAGCGGTGTCGGTCGAAGCCCACCGCCGCCTCGACGAGCTGCTGGAAGCCCGACCGGAGGAGCGCGGCGCCGTCTCGCGAGATGTCGGCATGGCGATCGGCACCCTCGTCCACCGGGTCTTCGAGGAACTCGACCCGACCGCCCCGCGCCCCTTCGACAACGGTCGCCAGGGGCTCGACGCCCAACTCACGGGGCTCGCTCTCGACGAACCGTCGCGCCGCCGAGCCAAGGCCGGCGCCCTCGACTTGCTGGAGCGGGCCGAGCGCGGTGGGTTCGTCACGCGGCTCGCCGGGCTCGAGATCCTCGCCCGCGAGCTGCCCCTGGTGGCCCCCGCGCCGGAGTCGGACACCAGCGCGCTGGTCTTCCGCACTGGCTCGATCGATCTGCTGGCGCGCGATCCCGCGACCGGCGAGCTGGTCGTCATCGACTACAAAACCGACGCCGCCGGCGCCGGCGAGCTCGAAGCCCGCGCCGCGGCGTACGCCTCGCAGCTGCGGGCCTACGCCCAGGCGGTGGCCGAGAACTTCCGCGGCACGCCCGTGCGAGCGGAGTTGTGGTTCCTGGCGGCGGGGGTCGTCTTGCCGATTTCCGCCGGCGCCGAGTAGGATCGTCGGGAAATCACTACCGGCGAAGGGGAGCTCATGACGACCGTCTTCATCCCGCGCGAGGATCGTTCCGGCGAGGCCCGTGTGGCGGCGGTGCCCGAGACCGTCCAGCGTCTGATCAAAGAGGGTTTCGAGGTCACCGTGGCCCCCGGCGCGGGCCTCGCGGCGGGGCACGCCGACGAGAAATATCAAGCCGCCGGGGCACAGCTCAGCGCCGACGCCTGGGCGAGCGCGGACGTCGTGTTGACGGTGCGCGGCCCGAGCCTCGAAAACGCTGCCAAGCTGAAAGAGGGCGCGCTCGTGGTGGGCTTCCTGGCGCCCTATGGCCATCTCGAGCTCGCCCGGCTGTTCAATCAGAAGAAGATCAGCTCGCTCGCCATGGAATTGGTCCCGCGGGTGACGCGTGCCCAACCCATGGATGCCCTGTCGTCGCAAGCCTCGATCGCGGGTTACAAGGCGGTGCTTCTGGCCGCTGATCGCCTACCCAAGTACATTCCGCTCCTGATGACCGCCGCCGGCACCATCGCACCGGCCCGCGTGGTGATCATGGGCGCGGGCGTCGCCGGCCTCCAGGCCATCGCCACCGCACGGCGGCTGGGCGCCGTGGTCGAAGTCTCGGACATCCGCGCCGCGGTCAAGGAGCAGGTCGAAAGCCTCGGGGGCAAGTTCATCGAGCTGCCCATGGCCGAGTCCGGCGAAGGCCAGGGCGGCTACGCCAAGGAGATGAGCGAGGATTTCCTGCGCAAGCAGCGGGAGATCGTGGCGCGCCACGTGGCCAACGCCGACGTCGTCATCACCACCGCCCTCGTGCCCGGCCGCCCGGCGCCCAAACTGGTCGGTGCGGACATGGTGGCGAACATGAAACGCGGCGCCGTAATCGTCGACCTGGCCATCGAACAAGGCGGTAACTGCGAGCTGTCCAAGGCCGACGAAGCCGTGGACGTCGGCGGCGTGACCATCCTCGCGCCCTCGAACCTGGTCGCCACCGTGGCCGCCGACGCGAGCCTGCTCTATGCCCGCAACGTACTTTCCTTGCTCCTTCTCGGCAAGGCCAAGGACGGCTCCTTCGCCGTCCGGCGCGAAGACGAGGTGGTCGAGGGCACGCTGTGGACCCACGGCGGGGAGGCCGTGCACGCTGCCACGGCGGAGCGGCTGAAGGGGTAGCGAACACCCGGGCGTGGGGGTGAAACGCGGGGTTATACTTCAGCCGATGAGCCAGAAGCGCGCGTTGTACCAAGTCGATCCCAACGAGCTTCCTCGTTATTCCTTGGAGGAAGCCGCGCGTTACGTGGACATGCCGAAGACCACGGTCCACAACTGGGTTTCGGGCCGCCAATACAAGAATTCCTCGGGGACGAGAAACTGGGCGAACTTGATCCAACGCCCGGTTGCCGACGATGGCCGCCTCTCCTTCTCCAACCTGATCGAGATCTATGTGTTGAGCGCGCTGCGGAAGCAGTTCCGCGTCAAGATGCGCGAGGTGCGAGCCGCCCTGCAGTACACGCAAGACCAGCTCAAAATCGGCCGAGTGCTGCTCAGTCCCCATCTGCGCGCTACCGAGGGCAACGTCTTCCTCGAGCACCTCGGTTCCCTCATCAACATTGGGAAGGGTGGCCAAGAGGCCTTTCCGGAGATCTTCCAGGCCTATCTGGCGCGGATCGAGTGGAACCTGCAGGGTTTCCCGCGCCGAGTGTTTCCCCTTACCCGGGAGGATTTCCATTCTGCTCCGCGGCTCGTCGCCATCGATCCCACGGTCGCCTTCGGGCGGCCGGTGTTGGAACGCCGGGGCGTCAAGACCGCCACGATTGCCGAGCGGTTCTTCCAGGCCGGCGAGTCGATCCACGAGATCGCCGAAGACTTCGATCTAGAGGCCTTTGAGGTTGAAGAGGCGATCCGATACGAGGGCAGCCACCTCGCTGCGTGACCTGACGTTCTTCACGGATCGCGACCTGGGCAAGGCCGTCCCGCGCATCCTGCGAGAGCACGGGTACCAAGTGGAGTGGTACTTCGACCACTTCGCGGAGGGCGAGCGCGTCGAAGACAACCGTTGGCTCGAGTTCGCCATCCGCAACGACTGGATCGCGATTTCCCACGACGACAACATTCGGCGAGATGTCGAGGCCGTACGGACGGTCATGGAGAATCACGGCAGGTTGTTCATTCTGCGGGGCGCCCTCGGCGGCCGCGACCTCGCTTCCGTGTTCCTGGAAGCCACTCCGAGTGTCACGAAGCTGGTGCTCGACCCTGAGCTCGCCCGAGGTTTCATTGCGAATGTTCGGCGAACCACGGGAGCCGGAGGCGTCGTGAAGTCGGCGGCCTACCTGATGCTGGCTCACGAAGACTGGAAGACCGGCCAGGGCCAGAAGCGGTGACAACCCCCTTGACGCCCCCGCCCATCCGTGCCATTATCCGCCTCCCCTTCCGGAGGGGCACGGTTCACACGAACAGTGGGTGACGCGGGGTGGAGCAGCCCGGTAGCTCGTTGGGCTCATAACCCAAAGGTCGCAGGTTCAAATCCTGCCCCCGCAACCAATCTTCCCGATCTTCCAAGGCCGCCTACAGGCGGCCTTTTTCGTGCTGGTGGGTGGTGGTAGCGTCCTGGTCATGGCGATTCCAACCGGGCCGGAAGCGGAACGAACGCGTGTCCGGTTGAGCCACCACGTGTCGGCGGTGGGTCGGTGGGAAACCGCGGTGGCGCTTCCCGGACCGGCCTTGCGACCCTATGTGCGGGAGTACGTGGGGTGGTGGGAGCACATGACCGCCCCCCTCGTCCGGCGCGAGCTGCCCTCGGGTGAGGCTCCGCTGATCCTCGGTTTCGGCACGCCGATTCGTCTCTTCGATCCCCACGACGATACGCGCCACGACGATCTGAGCGGCTTCGTGACCGGCGCCTATGACGTGACGCAACGAGTGGGCTCTTCCGGCCCGACCGGTGGGGTCGAGTTGAAACTCACGCTACTGGGCATGCGCCGGCTACTGGCCCGACCCTTGGCGGAACTCCGCAATCGCGCCGTGCCCCTGGAAGAGGTTTTTGGTCGTGCCGCGCGGTCGTGGTCCCATCAACTGGCCGACTCGCCGAGCTGGGAAGCCCGTTTCGATCTCGTCGACGCCTTGCTGGGCGCGCGCTTGCTGGCTCCGGCGCACGCGCCGCGCGCCGAAATCTCTGGCGCCTGGCACCGGCTGGCCGCGTCCCATGGTCAGGTGCCCATCGCCCGGGTGGCCCAGGAAGTCGGCTGGAGTCCGAAGCATCTGAACAGTCAGTTCCGCCACGAAATCGGTTTGGCGCCGAAGACGTTGGCCCGGATTCTCCGCTTCGGTCGCGTGGTCGAGCGCCTCCAGCAAGGCCGCGCCGGCTCGCTGGCGGACCTTGCCGCCTGGGGAGGTTACTTCGACCAGTCCCATCTCCATCGTGACGCCCGCCAGTTCGCCGGGGTGACGCCCGGGGAGCTCGTGGCAAGCCTGCTGCCGGATCGCGGCGGCTTCCTCGCCTCGTGACGCGGCGGCTCCGGCAGGTGCGTTTTTTCCAAGCCAGGCCCGATTGACCCTCCGTAGTCTCCCCAGCCAGGAGGACTCGACATGAACCCGACGAAACGCCAGCGCATCTACCCCGCTCTCCGCTATGCCGACGCCCATGCGGCGATCCAATTTCTGGAGGCGGCCTTCGGTTTCACCCGCGGCGCCGTCTACGACGGTCCGGGGCAAACGGTCGGCCATGCCGAGCTACACCTCGGAACCGCGACGATCGGGCTCAATTCCGCCACCGCGCCGGTGGAGGACAACCCTTGGACGCGAGTGCGGGGCGGCGCCTACGTCGCGCTGGCCGATGCCGAAAGCGTAGCGGCCCGCCACGCCCAGGCGATGGCGGCCGGAATCCGCATCGCGCGGCCACTCGGTGTGACGGACTATGGTTCCCACGATTTCGCCGCTTGGGATGCCGAGGGTCACCTGTGGGGGTTCGGAACCTACGCTTACAGTCCCGCGGGAGAACCCGGGCTCTCCGTGGCTTTGGCGTACCGTGACCCGCGGGCCGCAATCGCCCATCTGATCGGCGCCTTCGGCTTCACCCTGGGAACCGTGACCTCGGCAGCGGACGGCACGCTGCTCCAGGCCGAGCTCCACCACGGTGACGACGTCCTGGTGGTCGGCTCAGAGGTCGCCTGCGGTCCGTGGGGAACCGAGCGGCAAGCGACCTACCTGCGAGTGGCGGACCCGGAGACCCACTTCGCCCGGGCGAAGAACGCCGGTGCCACGATCATCACGCCCCCCGCGGAGGCAGGCCACGGAGAGCGTGGTTACCTGGCGCGCGACCCAGAGGGGTTCCTATGGCACTTCGGCACCGCTCGTCCGGTCCTCGACCTCTAGTCCACCTGAGTCAGCGTGATCCGGGACGCCTCGCCCTTCTCTTTGTCCCCGGGGTGGACCCACGCGAGGTAGATCTTCCCACCGTGAATCAGAAGGCGGGGCACGCCGCTGCCGCGGGTCGCGGGGGTGCGGGCCACCTCGCGCACGGGCCCGAGCCGGCCCTGAGCGTCGAGCCGGACGATCCGGAGGACCCCCGTGTCGCCGTCGGTGCCCAGCCAGGACAGGTGGGCAGCGCCATCTGGCGCGGTCGCGAGGCCCACCCGGCCGAGGGGGGCGACGGAATCGATCTCGATCGGCGGGCCGAAGCTGGCGCCGCGGTCGGCCGACACGGCGGCGAGCACGCGGGGCCGCTCGCCTTGGGCCGTGAACCAGGCGGCCCAGACGGTGTCGCCGTGGGTGGCGAGGGCGGGGCCGTTCACCGGGCAGCCGGCGATCTCCCAGCCGTCCTGGTGGAGAGCCGCGGGCGCGCTCCAACCGGCGGCCGAGCGGCGCAGGAGCGAGATGTCCCGGATCTCCGTCGGGCCGCGATCCCGGTAAGCCACCAGCGGACCGTCCGGAGTCGTCACCGCGGCGGTCGAGCAACAGTCGCAGATGCGCTCGTCGAGCCGCTCTTCAGTCTCGGTGCGCACGCGTTCGTCGACGAGGGCGGTGCGCAGGGTCATGGCGCCGCCGGTGGCGGTCTCACGACCATCGAGCCACACGGCGCGCACGCCGTTGCCCTCGGGGAGGAGCGTCACGAAGCCGTGTTCGGTTTCCGTGCCGTCCTGGTGGAGCAATCCGAGCGGCTGCCAACCGGCGCCGGAGTCGGTGGAACGGGCCATTTGGATGCCGTAGGCGTAGGTGCCGGAACCGACTTTCTCGAGCCAGTGGGCGTACAGAGCTCCGTCGGCGGCCTCGACCACGGACGGGAAGTCGGCCCAGTTGGCGAAATATTCACCGCCTTCGGCGATCGTCACGGGCGACTGGCTGGTGTCCAAGCGAGCGAAACGGAGTCGCCAGGGCGGCCCCGTCGCCCCCGTGGGCTCCCACCAAGTCAAAGCGGGACGCCCGGCCACGAGCGCCCAATTGGGCGCGATCGACCCCGCGGCGGCCGGACTCACCACCTCTGGAGCCGGCTGCGGTGTGCAGGCCGCAGCCACCGCCAGAATCGCGAGGGCGGACGTGCGACGTCGCTCAGCCACCGAGCTGCACCACCCCGCACCCGAGCCGCCCGCCCGCGTTGCCGGTGGGCTGGGTCTTCAGGTCGTCCGGATTGGCGTGGAAGATGACCGCGTGCCCCACCACAGAGTTCGGTCCCGGGGTCACGGTCAGTTGGTCCGAGGACAACATCAATTTGCCCGTGCCGTCCGCCGCCACGGTCAGATTGCCGAGGTCGCCACCGTGACGCTGGGCGTCCGAGGGCGCGCCGTGGGGGTGCCCGGCGGGGTTGAAGTGGCCCCCGGCGGAGGCGAAATCCGGACCTTCGCACAGTCCTGCATCATGGACGTGGAAACCGTGTTCCCCAGGAGCCACGCCGCGGACCTCCGCCACGATGTCGACCCGTCCTTCCCGCTCGGCGAAGCGCACGGTACCGAGCACGGTGCCGTCCGACGACTTGATCGTCGCCGAGGCGTCCATGATGGCGGCCGCCGCAGGGTTCGAAACCTCCTGGGCCGGCGGTGGAGTAGCCGGGGCGACCGCCGCGGGCTTGGCTTTGCAGCCGAAGGCGAGCACCAGCGGCAGGGTCGCGAACAGGGTCATCCGATTGAAGGGCTTGGACATGGTGTTTCCTCCCGAGGGACTTGAGAGTGGCACTATACCAACCCGCCGGACATCGCCCCGTCAGCGTCGGCGCAGGACGAGCGCGCCGAGTCCGCCGACGAGGGCCACGAGCAGCAGCAGACCCCGGGGACCTAGAGTCGGGACCTCCAGGACCACGCGGCTTCCGGGTACGAAGCTCAAGCCGAGAATCGAGGTCTGGAGCGTCGGCACCGAGGATTGGATGGCTCCGGTCTGGGGGTCGAGGGTCAGGAGCGCGGCACCGGTGACACTGAGCTGTCCGGCGTAGAGCCGACCGTCCGGCCCGAACTCCAAGGAGCCGAGAGCGCTGCCCACGCTGCCGATGGGCGTCGTCGCGCCACTGTTCAAATCCACCGTGAAAAGCCCTGCGGCCGTGTTCCCGCGGGCGTCGATCGGAACGCCGACGCCGTACATCGTGTCGATTCTCGGATCGTAGGCGAGGCCGTGAACGGACGTGTAGTCCAGCACGGCAATTTCGAACACCGCCGCGGTCTACGGGTCCAAAATCACGAGGCGACTCGGTGCGCCTTGGCCCTGGTTGCCGGCGCTGTCCGCGGCGCCGTACAGCTGGCCCTCGGCGAACTCCAAAGCCAGCACGATGTCGTTGCCCAGGGAACCGATCGTCGTCAGTTGGTTGGTCGCAAGGTCCAGTCGCGCCAGCCCGGGCCCGCTTCCTGTCGTCAGGAACAGTGCGCCGTCCTCGCGAAACTCGAGGTCCAGGGGCGCCCCCGCGGAGCTGTAGAGCACCGTGGTGGCCCCCGTGCCCGGATCGAGCCGCGAAATGGACTGGACGAGGTTGGTCGTTCCGATGACCGAGGCCACCAAGTCCTGCGGCTGGGTGACGCCCGCCGGCTCCGCCGCGACGGCACTCGAGATTCCGACCGCGAGCAGGCTTCCGAGAAGTACTTTGGGCGACATGAGCGCTCCTTTCAGGGTTTCACCGACCGTTTCCGTGGCGTAACCCTGTTCGATGGGCGAGGGGTGAGAGGCTCCTTCCGCGCCGAAGGTGAAGCTGAATCTTAACCGGGCTCCAGCCGGTCCCGGCGGCGCGCGTAAACTTGTCGCGATGAATGCTCCGCCGTCCGCTCCCGAGCTTTCCTTCCGCCCTTTCCACGAGGGCGATCAGGCCGCCATCCTCACGCTCTTTCGGGAGGTGTTCCACGTCGACCGGAGCCCCGCTCGATGGGCCTGGGAGTACCAGCAGAACCCGTACGGCAACGAGCGGATCACCCTCGCCTTCGACGGCGAGGGCCGGCTCGGAGCGCAGCACGCGGGGTACCCGGTGCGCTTCGCCGGGCTCGGGCCGAAGCCGGTCGCGGCCTTGCACATCGGGGATCTCATGAGTGCCCCGTGGGCGCGGGGGATCGGCCGGGGCCCGACGGCAGCGCTGGCGCGCACGGCGGCGGCGTTCTACGAGCAGTTCTCGGTCGGCCGAGTGGGCTTCCACTACGGCTTCCACACGGCTTCGAGCCTGGGATTCGCCCTGCGCTTCATGAACGCTCGCAAGGTCGAGCCGGTGACCTTCCGCGTGCGACCAGTCCCCGGGCGGTCGTTGGCACCGGGGCTCGTCGAGCGGCTGTTGTCGGGCATCGAAGTCCAGCCCGTGGCCCGCTTCGATACACGCTTCGACGAACTCTGGCAGCGGGTCCGCGGTGCCTACGGCATCGCCATCGAGCGCACTTCGACCTATCTGAACTGGCGTTACGCCGACAACCCGGACGGCGCACACCGCGCCTACGCCGTTTACCGTCGCGACCGGTTACTCGGCTGGGGGGTGTTTCGTAAGCAAGGCCACCGCCTGTTGTGGGGGGACGCTCTGTTCGACCCCGCCTTCCCCGGCACCCCGGCACGCCTCCTCGCCCACGTGTTCGGTACGCCCGAAGCGGCTGGCACCTCCGTGATCGCCGGCTGGTTCCCGCCGCGGCCGGCCTGGTGGGACCGCATCCTCCTCGGCCTCGACTTCGAAACCCGTCCCGAACCCGACGATCTCCACATGACCGTGGTGCCCTTCGAGTGCGATCCCCTCGAACGGCTGCGCGCGGGGTTCTACTCGACGATGGGCGACGGCGACTTGTTTTGATCATCCGGCGAGGTGCTCGTCGCCATGTAGGACGGATGAACCGAAGAAGGAGCGTCTCGATGTCCTTTCGTTTCCTCGTTTTCTGCGCCTTGGGAGGCCTCGTGGGATTGCCCGCGTTCTCCGCGCCCTTACCGGTTCCCCAGAGCCTCGGGGACTTGCGGACGGTAGAGACCTTGGGGCCAGCAGCCTTTGGCGATGTCGCCAGTGTCGGCTCTCGCACCGTGATCCTCGTGCACACGCCACCGGGTGGTGAACTTTGGGTCAGCGACTCCGCCGGTGCCTCGCCGGTTCTGTTGGCCGACCTGTGTCCCTATCCTCTGCTGGACGAGTTCACCATTCCGACACCCTCGCTCGTTGCAAGAAGTGCCGACCGTCTCTACTTCGTGGCTCGTTGTCTCGCACGCTCCGAGCTTTGGGTGTCCGACGGTACGGCGACTGGAACCCGGGTGCTTTTCGGGGCTTCGGCGCTGAGTGTCTTCGGCGATCTGGGGTCTCCGGGCCAGATCCTGCTCGTCCTCGGGCAAGCTGTGGGTCACCGATGGCACACGCACCGGTACCTCTCTCCTGCACGATTTCAGTCCTCTCGCCCGTTTTGGAACCGTCGCCTCGACACGGCTCGGTACTCGCCGGATTTTCGCGGTCAACCCGCCGGATCGAAGCCTCGAGTTGTGGGCTAGTGACGGCACCGCCGCCGGCACCGAGCGGCTCGCGGTTCTCACTTCGGTAGTCGACTCCGTGGTGGCGCCCAGCTTCGCAGTCCTCGGTGGCCACGTCATGTTTGCCGTAGCCAGGCGAGACGGCCAGCTTGAACTCTGGCAGACCGATGGGCACGTCGATGGAACGTCGCTGGTCCGCGGCCTGGGTAACTTCGACCTGTCTAAAACGCCGATCTTGTTGTCGAGCAGCGAACGTGCCTACCTCTTCGTCGCCGAGACGTTCGAGCTGAGCCGGCTGTGGACATCCGACGGCACAGCCTCGGGTACGCGAACCCTCGCCACTTTTCCTGGCGCCGGAGTCGACTTCGTCGGGATCGTCTTGGGCCATCGGCTCTATTTCGCCGAGGGACTACGCCTTGGGACTCTATGGACGAGTGATGGCACGGCTTCGGGCACCCAGAAGATCCCTGACCTTCGGCCCAGCGGCGGACCTTTTCAGAAAATCCCCTCTGGCGTACTCCTTCCGGTGCGGCGGACCGGAGTGCCCGACTTTCAGAACGAGGTCTGGCTTTTTCAAGAAGATGGCAGCCGCCGAGCAGTAGCTTCTCCTCTCGATGCCTACTCGACCATCGCTGCTTTCGACGGCGCGGGCTTCTTTTTCGAGTTCCACCCCTCGGAGGACAACAGCCCGAGCCGGCTGTACTTCACCGATGGAAGCCCAGCCGGAACGCGGGTCGTCGGAACCTTCCCCCGCGGTACGTCTCTTCTGTCTCGAGGGCTGGACGCCACCGGCTCCGCGCTCGTGGCGGTGACCGCCCCGGGCACCCGTGATCCGGTGCTGCAGCGCTTCGAGAATCGGCCCCGAACGCCCGATCTTTGGTTGGACCTCGAGCGCTTCCGCCTCGATTCCAGCTCAGCACCGCGGTTCGCCGTTAGTCGGCCGAACCGCCTCTACTTCACGGCCAACGACGATCAGGGCAGAAAAGGCTGGATCCTCGACCCTGGTGGCCCCGTTCGACCCTCCTTCCCGGCGTCCACCACTCAGGCCGCCACCGCGACCGTCGACGGCTTGCTGCGCTGGACCTTCGACGAAGAGCGCGGTCAGCTTCTAACTTGGGCCGACGAAACGTCGACCTTGGTGGCGGAGATCTTCGCTACCTTCCCGCCACCGCCCTTGTCTCCCGTCGGCACGGATTTCTGGTTTCCGTCGACGGAGGGCCTCTTGCGGTACGACTCGGGGACCCGGACGGTGGAACGGTTGGTCGAGCTCGAGGGGGGCTCGGTTGAACAAACGAGCGCTGTCGTGCCGCTGGGGGGAGCCCACTATTTCTTCCAGCTGCGGTTGCCCCTGACGCACCGGCTGTGGCGGACCGACGGCACCCAGGCGGGAACAGTCCCGATCATCGACTTCCAAGGGGAGAACTCCCGTCTCCTCTCGACCGGACAGCGCTTGTTCTTCGTGCGCAACAGTAGCCGCGAATTGTGGACCAGCGACGGCACTTCCGACGGAACCCGTTCGCTCCCGTTGCCCACGGGTTTGCAGATCTCCGGTCGCCTGGTCACCGTCGCAGGCCGGGTGTTCTTCACGCCCTACAACTCGACCCTGGGTGACGAGGAGCTGTGGACGAGTGACGGTACCGCCGAGGGTACGGTCCGGCTCCTCGGGAACCTCGGAGATCTTTGTTGCCGCCAAGAGGCTCCCGAGCTCGTCCCCCTCGGCAACGGCGTCGTCTTTGCCGCCGCGCCGGACAACGCCGGCGCCGAACCCTGGTGGAGCGACGGCACCGCCGCTGGGACGCGACGGATCGCGGACCTGTGGCCCGGGCTGGGCAGCTCGAGCCCGCGGGAGTTCACCGCTCTGGGCGGCCGGGTGTTCTTCCGGGCTTCGGACCCGGAGCACGGCGCCGAGTTGTGGGTCACGGACGGGACCTTCGAGGGCACTTCGCGACTGACGGATCTAAACCCCGGCGTCCGAGGCTCGAATCCGACCGCGTTCGCGGCGCTCGGGGACCGACTGTTCTTCGGGGCCGACGACGGCGAGATCGGTGCCGAGCCTTGGCTGCTGCCGCTCGACGCCGTGGGGGAACGGCCGATTCCGCCGCTGCCGAGTGCGACCTGGTTGACCTCGAACGCCGTACCGGGATTCCGCTTTCAGGTGCGCTTCGCGGGCGGCATTCTCGGTCGGCGCGAGACGGACTGCATCGGCGAGACGTTGTGCGTCTCGGGCGCCGTGGCGGGTCGGCCGGAGGTCTTCCTGCGCGTCGTGGGGCCGCGGCCGAACGGCTTCCTGTGGCCCACGCTGGTCAAATTCACCACTTCCGAGGTCGAGATCTGGGTCGAACAGGAAGACACGGGCCAGCTGCGGTACTACACCTTGGCCGCCGCCCGGCCGGGTATCGACGAGCTGCCCGCCCGTTTCGATCGCCTGGGTTTCCAGCCGACCGCGAGCTTCACCGCCGCGGCGGCCCGCGGCGAGAGTGACCCGCCGCCGCCCGCGGGCAGCTGGTTCGAATCGACCGCCGTGCCCGGCTTTCGCTTCAAGGTCCGGATCGCCAACGGTTCGCCGAACGAGCCGACGGTGCGCCAGGAGCCCGACTGCATCGCCGAGACCGTCTGTGTCTCGGGTGCCATTCCGGGCCGCTCGGAAGTCTTCGCCCGCGTCGTCGGGCCGCGGCCGAACGGCTTCCTGTGGCCGATCGTGGCCCGATTCACCGGTTCCCGTGTCGAAGTGTGGATCGAGCAGAAAACCACCGGCGAAGTCCAGTACTACGACTTGCCGGCGGTTTCCCCGGCTAGCGACGCCTTGACGGGGTTGTTCGATCGCGAGGGGTTCGCGCCATAGGGCGGAAAGCGTCGTCGCAGGGCCTGGGGTTCTGCCCAGGTAGTCTTCAGTTCGATCCCGGGGACTCCACCACCCCCACCAGCGGGGGCAGGCCACGACGCTCTTCGCTCAGGAAATCGACGATGTCGGCGGCGTTGCGCAGCTCCTCGGTGCGGCGCTCGATCTCGCGGTTCAAGCGCTGGGCGCGCAACAAGGTCCGAATATCCTCGCGGACCTCGTCGAGCGGGGGAGCGGGCTCGCCCCGCGATTGGAGCTCGGGCACGAGGGTCGAGTCGTAGTAGAGCTGAATGTCGTCACGGTCGATCTGGACGCGAGGGCCCAAGATCTCGCGGAAAAAGCTCTCGGTGGCGAGTTGGCGCGCCACGAGTTGACGCAGGCCGGTTTCGTCGAGATCCCGCCGGGCGAGCTCCGCGCGATAGCTTTCGGGGTCGGCGAAGCGCCGGCGGATGATCTCGACTTGACGCTCGATCTCGGCCACCGGGACCTCGGCCCGACCGAAGCGTTGTACTTCGTGCCGCCGTACGCGTTCGTCGATCAGCAGGTCGAGGGTTCGCCGTTCGAGCTCGGCGTCGGATTCTTCGGGACGGCGCTCGACGCGACCCAGTGACCACTCGCGCTCGACCTCGGACGCTAGGATCGGATCGTCGTCGACCACTGCCAGCACCCGGTCAACGACCGTCAACCCGAACTCCGCGCCGGTGCTCGCGGCCGCAACCCAGCCCACCAAGCCGAACGCGAGCGCCAGAACGAGCTTCATCGCCCCGGATGGTAGCATCGCCCCCTCATGCCCGCCCCGTCACCGGCCGGTCGGCTGTCCATCGTCGCGACACCGATCGGTAATCTCGAAGATCTGACACCGCGGGCCACCCGCGTGCTCGCCGAAGCCGACCTCGTGGCCTGCGAGGATACCCGTCACACCGGTCGCCTGCTCGCCCATTTGGGCTTCAAGAAGCGGCTGATCTCGCTGCACGAGCACAACGAGCGGACCCGCTTGCCCCAGCTGCTCGGCGCTCTGGCGGAGGGCCAACACGTGGCGGTGGTGTCCGACGCCGGCACGCCGCTGCTGTCCGACCCGGGCTTTCTGCTGATCCGGGCCGCCGCCGAAGCGGGGGTCAGGGTCGAACCGTTGCCCGGTGCTTCGGCGATCCTGGCCGCCCTGGTGATCTCGGGCTTACCGCCCTATCCGTTCACCTTCGCCGGCTTTCCGCCCCCGAAACCGGGCAAGCGTCGCTCCTTCTACGAGCGCTTCGCCGCGCTCGGCCACACGGTGGTGTTCTTCGAGTCCCCCCACCGGCTCGCCGCGAGTCTCGAGGACGCCGCGACGGTCTTCGGCGACCGTCCGGCGGCCGTGGCTCGCGAGCTGACCAAGCTCCACGAGGAGATCACCCGCGGCGAGCTGCCCGAGCTCGCCCGGGACTTCCGCGAACGTGCCGCGATCAAGGGCGAGCTGGTGCTGGTGGTGGGTCCTCCGTCCGCTCCTCCGGCATCTCGCCGTCGGGGTAAATCCGGTTGAAGACGGGCGTCGCCATGAGCGTGGTGACGATCGCCATGATCACCATGATGGTGAAGAGCGTCGGCGTGATGATCCCGCGCTCGAGCCCGATGTTGAGCAGAATCAGCTCCATGAGGCCGCGCGCGTTCATCAGGGTACCGATGCCCATGGCGCTGCGGTGGCTTTCGCCATGGAAGCGGGCGGCTAGGTAGCAGGCGACGGCCTTGCCCGTGATCGACAGCACGAGGACGAGCAACGTGATGCCGATCAAACTCGGTCCCACGACCAAGTCCAGCCGCGTGTTGAGCCCCGAGTAGATGAAGAACAGCGGCAACAGCAGGGTCGTCACCAGAGGCTCGATCTTCTTCTGGAGATCCTCGGTGACCTTGCCGCGGGGCATGGCGATGCCCAGGATGAAGGCCCCGAAGACGGCGTAGATCCCGACCTTGTCGGTGTAGAAGGCCGCCAGCATCACCAAGAGCAGAATGAACCCGAGCCGACCGTGGGTCAGGCTGCCCGCGGCTTCGACCGGCTTCGCCCAGCGCTTGAGGAGCGGCCGGCCGAGGGCGATCGTCACGATGCCGTAGAGCAAACCGCCGCCGATCGCCAGCACCGCCACCATGGGCTGGCCGGAGAAGCTCGCCACCACCACCGCCAACAAACACCACGCGGCGGCGTCGTCGAGGGAGCCCGCGGCCATGGCGAGGGTGCCCATGGTGGTGCCCGTCAGTCCGCGCTCGTAGATGATCCGCGCCAACATCGGAAACGCCGTGATGGACATCGCCGAGCCGATGAACAGCATCGCCTCCCAACGGGCGATCTCGCCGGAGAAGAACTGCGTGTCGTGATAGATGAACGCGGCGAGCACCGAACCGAGGGCGAAGGGCGCGAGAATGCCGGCGAGCGAA
Organism: Thermoanaerobaculia bacterium; assembly: GCA_033762835.1. Classification (GTDB taxonomy): domain Bacteria; phylum Acidobacteriota; class Thermoanaerobaculia; order Multivoradales; family DATKCC01; genus JANRLG01. Next base: position 1,728 of record JANRLG010000231.1, on the reverse strand, counting down.
ATCGAGGCGGCGCTCTTGATCCGCTTCTGCACGAGGTCGACCCGGAACTCGGCGCCGACCAGGAACATGTAGAGCACCAGGCCGACCTGGGAGACGGCATAGATCACCGTCACCGAGTTCTTCGGAAACAGCGCCGACTGGAGCTCGGGCCAGAACAAGCCGAACAGCGAGGGGCCGAGCAGCACCCCCGCGATCATCTCGCTGACCACCTGGGGTTGGCCGATCCACCGGCCCGCCCAGCCCACGACCCGGATCGCCGCTTGGATGATCGCGAGTTGGAGGAAGAAAAGGATCGACAGTTCGAAGTTCGACAAGGTTGGCCTCCTCAACGAAGTGACGGGGCGGCGGCGGGTTGGGGGCCGTGGGAGGCAGCTACCGGAGGGGGCCACCGCAGATGGCGCCGCAACTCGTCCGCCGTGGGACTGGTGACTCCCTCGAGGAAGCCCTCGAGGGGACCCGAATACAAAACGTCGCCACCATGGCGACCTCCTCCCGGCCCGAGGTCGACGATCCAGTCGGCCCGCGCCAGCAGGTCTTCATTGTGCTCTACGATCACGACGCTGTCTCCGCGGCCGACGAGCCGGCGAAGCGTGCCGTAGAGCCGATCGATATCCGAAAGGTGGAGCCCACTCGTGGGCTCGTCGAACAGGAACAAATGCGCCGGCTCGTGCGCCGGGCGATCGAGAAAGGCCGCCAGCTTGAGGCGCTGCGCCTCGCCGCCCGACAGCGTCGCCGTCGGTTGGCCGAGACGCAGGTAACCGAGACCGACCTCGGAGAGCACCTCGAGCCGACGCACGATGCGCTTGTGGTCGGCGAAGAAGTCGATCGCCTCGCCCACGGTCAGGTCGAGGATTTCGGCTACGTTCTTGCCGCGATGGGTCACCGCCAGGACGCCCTTCTGGAACCGCCGCCCCTGGCAGTCGTCGCAGGTCACGACGACCGGGGCCATGAACTGCATATCTACTTCCAGTACGCCGGTACCGAGACAAGCGGGACAACGGCCCCGATCGACGTTGAAGGAGAAGTGGCCGGCCTCGATGCGCTGCGCCTTGGCCGCCGGCGTGGCGGCCAAGAGCTTGCGGATCTCGTCGTAGATCTTCAAGTAGGTCACGGGGTTCGAGCGGCTCGATCGCCCCAGGGGGCTCTGGTCGACCAGGGTCACATCGCCGAAAACTTCGAGGCCGAAGAGGCCGTCGTTCGCACCCGGCTCGGCATCGGCTACGCCCCGGGAGCGCTGATAGGTGCCGTAGAGCACGTTTTCGATCAGGGTCGACTTCCCCGAGCCGGAGACGCCGGAAACAGCCACGAGGCACTGGTGGGGAAACTCGACGTCGATGCCCCGCAGGTTGTGAGCGCGCGCACCGACGATACGCACCTTGGGGCGGTTGGCGAGCTCGACGGCCCATGGCTCCCGGCCCAGCTCCCGGCGGTGGCGGGCCAAGTGTTCGCGGGCGGAGGTCGGTGGCCGCGCATTCAGGTAGTGGCCGGTCAACGACTCTTTGCACGCGAGGATGTCCTCGAGCGGGCCTTCGACCATCAGCCGTCCGCCGTGCTCACCGGCTTCCGGGCCCAAGTCGATGATGTGGTCGGCGCCCCGAATCACCGTCCGGTCATGCTCCACGACCAGCACCGTGTTGCCACGCGCGGCGAGCTGGCGGAGCAGCCCCAGCAGCCGCTCGCTGTCCTGCGGATGGAGGCCGATCGTGGGCTCGTCGAGCACGTAGAGGG
>JANRLG010000230.1:0-40673 GCA_033762835.1 Thermoanaerobaculia bacterium | reverse complement strand
CACGGCCACGAGGGGGCTCCAGTCGTCCTCGACCACCAGCGTCACGGAGTCGTTGCGCCGCTCGGCGGAAACCAGCCGCGGCGGCGTGTGGTCGATCACCACCGGCTCGCTGATCCGTTCGGCGGCGAGAGCCTCGCCGGGCGGGTTGGCCTTGGCGTCCGACACCGTCAGGCGGAAGCGGTAGATACCGTCGGGCAGCACCGTGGCGTCGAAGCCGTGGTGGTCGTCGTCGAGCTCCGCCGCGACGTCGAACCAGTCACCTTGGCCGTCGCTGCCGCGCCGCAGCGCCAAGGTGCCGAGCAGAGCGTCCTCGTTGGGGTCGCTGGTGGCCCAGCGCACGGTCCGGTAGCCCTTTTTCCACAAGGTCTTGGTGCGGTCGTTGCCGGGCTCGACGCTCTTCAGGGTGGTGAAGATGCCGTCGCGGTTGGGGTGCGCCGGCTCGAAGGTCTGGCTACCGGGATTGAAGCCCGCCGGCACCAGGATCTGCCCGGGCTCCATCACGGTCAGGCTCGCGATCACCGGTTTGCCGTTCTCCTGGCGGTAGGACAGCTCGAGCGCGTCGAGCCGCGGGCCGCGCCCGCTGGCGCCGCGGGCGAGTTCGGCGCGGAACTGCACATAGCGCCCCGGCGGCACGCCGTCGAGGCTCACTTCACCGGTCGCCGAGGGTTTACGCGCCGCGGTCCAGTCGGACCACGTGGCGTCCGGCTCGGCGGACTGGCCACTGCGGAAGGCCACTTGGAGGCCACCGCCGCCGAGATCCCCGCGGAAGCGCAACACGCCGAAGCGGGCGGGCTGGCCAGCGTCGAGCGGGGCGCTCGAGTAGGTGCCGGCGCGCTCGAACTCGGCGCCGGCGAGCCGGTAGAGGGCCGCGCCGTTGGTCGTGCCGACGAAGAGATCCCCGCCGGCGGCGGCCCCGAGGGCCACGATCTGGCGCTCGTCGAGCTTCTTTTCGAGCAGCATCCGGTCGCCATCCCAGGCGTAGAGCTTGCCTTCGAGGCCGGTGCCCACCCACAACCGCCCGCCCGCAGTGGCGAGGGAGAAGACGGTTTCGTCGTCGAAGCTCCACAGGCTCTCGACCCGGCCGCCGGGCCGAATCTCGAACAGCTGGGCGCGTTTGCCGGCGAATCCAGCAGGCCGGCTGCCGATCGCCGTCGGGCCCGTCGAGACCGAAACCTGGGGCTCGCCGCCCTCCGCGGCGGCTTCGTCCTTCTTGCCGGCGAGATCGACGGCGCTGGCTTCGGACGCGATGGCGGCGGCGTAGACCCCGCCCCCCGGCGCCGCGGCGAGGGCCACGATCTCCGGGGCCTCGGCGTCGAGGCGGGTACGGGCGCCGGTGCCGTCGGCGGCCAGCTCGACGACCAAACCGCGGCCCGCCGTGCCGAGCACGATGCGCCCGTCGGCGGCGACGACCAGGGAACGCACGTGCGGGTCGTCGGTGTCGAAGAGCACGGAGGACTTGCCCTTGTCGTCGATCGCGAGCAGGTGGCCCTCGGTGCCGGTAGCGGCCAGCAAGCGGCCGTCGCGCGCCCGGGCCAGGCTCCAAATGTAGGTTTCACCCGTGGCGGTGAACGGCTGAGCGGGCTCGTGCGGAGGAATGCGGTAGATCGTGCCGCCCGGCGAGGCGCCCGCGAAAACGGTGCCGTCGGGATCGACCCACAGAGCGAACACCTGGCCCTCGGCGGCAGTCAGCAGCGTCTCCACCCGGCCATCGCGGCGCACCAGGAGCACCTTGCCCTCGCCGCCCGTGCCCACCACCCAACCCTCGGGATGGGCGGCCACGGCGAACAGGAAGGGCTCGTCGAAACCCGCCAGGCGATCCGCCTTGGCGCCCAGCTGGAGGCGCCCGAGGGTATCCACCGCGACGCCGTCGAGGGTGCCGGCGAGGAAGGACTTGGCGGTCTCGAGCTCGAACAGCTTGACCTCGGTGGCGGTGGCGGCGACAGCCCCCACCAGACCGCATAGGAGCCCCAGAGAAACGGCTTTCATCGACCTACCTCCCGCGGATCTGGAACGGAGAAACGGTTACGGCCCCCGGCCGAGGCGGGCTCCTGGGCTTCCGGGCGGCGGACTTCGACGTCGATTTTGACCGCCCCCGCGAGCGGCACCGGCGTCGGAGACAGCGACAGGAGGCGCACGGCACTTTTGAGCGGGCGCGTGGGGGCGGCGCTGCCGGCGCTCTTCCAGATCGACTGGATCGAGCCCGGCAGGCGGGTCAGGCTCTTGCCGCCGACTTGGAGCCCCGGCGCCGGAAAGGCCGCCAGCACCCCCAGCTGCCGCGACGTGAGGTACGAGCCAAGCAGCTCCAGGGCCTCGTCGAGGTTGCGCGGAACGACCGGCTCGAGGGACAGGCGCAGGGCATCGAGAGACGCGCCGTCGCCGATGTGCAGGGTCAGTTTGCCCGCCGGGGCGTCCGGCGGAATGGGGACTTCGATCGTGCGCCGCACGAGCTCGCCGCGATACCCCCGTTGGTCGAGTACCACGGGCAGCGTCTCGCCGGGCCGCACTTGGGAGCGGGCGGGCCGCGCCGCCTCGATCGTCAAACCGGTGTGACCGAGTTCCTGGCGCAGGACGAGCTCGAAGCCGGTGAAGGTGACTTTCTCGAAGTCGTTGTTGGCGAGGTAGTTGACCAGGCCCGTGGCCCAATTGATGGCGAGCCCAGGGGAACGGTCGCCGGTGAAGGTCTGGCGCGCGACCAGATCCTCGCGCCCGGCCATTCGAATGCGCATCTCGAGATCGACCCCTTGGGGGCCGCCGCTCGAGGAGGTGGATTCGATGGCGCCCGCCGCGACCGTGGCCACCAGGGCCGAGACGTAGATCTCGAGGTCGGCGAGCTCGGTTCGGAACTCGCGGGGCCGCACGCCTTCGACGCGCACCAGGAGCGGAATCAGCGGCGTCTTCGTGCCGACGTGGCCGCGGATACCCCAATTGTGGTCCTGCTCGAAAGTACCGACGTGGGCGCCGACGTTGGAGATCTTGAACGAGCTGTAGGCCGAGGACATGAAGTTGACCACCTCGGCGGCGGCCATGGGCACCGCCACCGGCCCCAGGCCGAGGAACGAGTGGCCGAAGGCGAGGACCTCGTCGCCGTGACGTTCGGTCACGGTGCCCACGGCGGCCAGCTGATAGTCCCCGAGGACCAGCACCCCGGCCACGGCCCCGCCGTCGACGATCGTCGCCGGCAGCTCGCGGCCGCCGCTCGCGAGCGTCCCCACGGGGCTGCCGAGGGCGTTGCCGAGTTGGCCGCGGGTGACCGGACCAAAGCCGGAGGCCACCCACTGCACCGCCGAGGCGGCTTGGCCACCCGCTGCCGGAGGCGGCGCGAGGCGGGCCATCTCGGTGGTCGCGAAGTCCGTGGGCAGCGTCCGTTGGAGCAGATCGTCGAGTTGGACCCGCGGGCTCGGCCGAGGCGCGATCGGCAGGCCCGACGGCAACTCGCCGATGGCGCGCATGTTGGCGATCGGCGTAATACCCGCGATGGCCTCCTCGGCATAGGGCCAAGAGAAGGCCACGGCGCCCACCAGACGATCGTCGATGTAGACCGGGCTGCCGCTCATGCCGGCGGCGACGCCGGTCTTTTCGAGGTCTTGGCCGCTCAAGCGGGCGAGGACGAAGTCGCCGCCCGGTTGGCTGCTGCGCATCACCCCGAGGACTTCCATTTCGAAGCGTTGCGGCTCGGTGCCGGAGAACACGGTGTAGCCGTAACCCAGTTGACCGCGGGAGATTTCTTCCACCGGCATACTCGGCCGGCGTGGCGGTTCGGGGGCGGCGCGGGTCACGGGTGCCGCGGCGGCGAGCGCCAGAAGCGCCAGCGCCAAGGTCGTGGGTGTGGTCGTTTTCACTACTTCGAACCTCCTTGCGACCCTGTCGTCTCCCCCGTCTCCCGGGGTGCCAGCCGATTCGGGAGCCGGTCCGGCGGGAAGGCGCCCGCCCGCAAAATCCGCGCCTGACCGTCCTCGAACGCCACCAAGGTCGACGGCAAGCCGCCCGGCAGCACACCGCCATCCACCACGAGGGCATCGGCTCCGGCGAGCCAAGTGGCGACCTCCGCGGGGTCCACCAGCGGTGGCTGGCCGCTCGGGTTGGCGCTCGTGGCCGTCAACGCTCCCCCCAACTTTGTGAGGAGTCCGCGAAGTGTTTCATGGAAGGGGATACGGACGGCAAGGCTCGGAGGTCCGGCGAGCGGGGAGGCGGGCAGGCGGACGGCCACGGGCAGCACGACCGAGAGGGCCGCCGGCCAGAACGGCGCGATCCGGGCGAGCGCCGGGTCCGCGGGATCGACCCCGAGGGCCACGATCTGCTCGCGGTTCGCTGCCACCACGGGCAGCCCTTTGTCTTCGACTCGGCCTTTGATGCGCTGAATCGCCGCTACACCCGCGGCATTGCGCGGATCGACCGCGAGGCCGTAACTCGACTCGGTCGGAATGGCGAGCACGCCGCCGCGGGCCAGGCAGGCGATTAGGTCTCCGAGGTCGTCGGACGGCAGCCAGCGGCGAGCGGTCGAAGAGGAGCGCAGCAAGCAGCGCCCCTACGGAGAGGACTCGGAAGACGCGGGGCGTGCTGGGCTTCGTAGGGGCGCTGCTTGCTGCGCCCCTTGCCACCGGGTCACTCGCCGCCCCCCGCCAGCAGCTCCCGGGCGTGGGAACGCGACAGCTCCGTGATGGTCTCGCCGGCCAACATCCGGGCGATCTCGTCGACCCGCTCCTCGGCGCCGGCGAGGCGCTCGACGGCGGTCACCGTGCGGGTGCCGGCGAGCTCCTTGCGCACGCGGAAGTGGTGGTGGCCGTAACTCGCCACCTGAGGCACGTGGGTCACGGCCAAGATCTGGCCGCCGGTGCCGGCGAGGCGGCGCAGTTTCTTGCCGAGGGCCGCCGCCTGGGCGCCGCCGATGCCGCTGTCGACCTCGTCGAAGATCAACGTGGACGTCGCTTCGTGCTCGCCCCGGGTGGCGAGCTGCAAACCCAGGGAGACCCGGGACAGCTCGCCGCCGGAGGCGATCTTGGCCAGCGGCTGGGGCTCCTCGCCGAGATTCGGGGCGAACAGAAAGGCCACCTGGTCGTAACCCTCGGGGCCGAAGTCGATGGCGACCTCGCCGACGACCAGCGGGCTGCCCTCGCGCCGCCGCCGCTCGAGGGCCACGGCGAGCCGCGCCTTACCGAGACCGAGCTCGGCGATCTCGCCTTCGACCCGCCGGGCGAGCTGCTGGCCCCAGCGTTCGCGGGCGGCGGACAACGCCTCGGCGGCCGCTCGATACTCCTCGAGGGCGCGCGCGGCATCAGCTTCGAGACTGCCGCGGTCGACCAGGCCGCCTTCGAGATCGTCGAGCTCCGCGGCCACCCGCTCGCGGTGAGCAACGACCGCCGCTGCGCTGCCGCCGTACTTGCGGGCCAGGCGTTCGAGCGCGGCCAAACGCTCCTCCACGGCGTCGAGCCGCATCGGGTCGGCCTCGCGGCCTTCGAGCCGGTGGCGCGCGCCGCGGGCGACTTCGTCGACGCGCACCTGCAATTCTTCGAGCTCGGCGCGCCAGCCGGCGGCCTCCCCTTCCCAGGCCTCGATGCCGCCGAGGGCCGCGGCGGAGCGTGCGAGACGCACCACCGCCGAGGTTTCGTCCTCGGCCAGCAGGTCCACCGCGGTGCCCAGGGCACGTACGATGGCCTCGCGATGGCGCAGGCCTTCGCGCTCTGCCCGCAGCTCGTCGTCTTCGCCCGCCACCGGGCGCACGGCGTCGATTTCTTCGACCTGGAAACGCAGGAAGTCGAGCCGTTCGAGCCGCGTCCGCTCGCCGCCCGCGAGCGCCTGGAGACGCTCATGGAGAGCCACGAACCGGGCGTGGGCGGCAGCGACTCGGCTGCGCAGGGGTGCGGCCTCGCGACCACCGCTGCGGTCGAGCCAGGCACGTTGCAGATCCGGTTGGACGAGCCCGAGCTCTTCGCGCTGCCCGTGGATGCGCAGCAGGTGGGGACCGAGGTCCGCCAGCAACCGCAAGGTCGCGGGCTCGTCGTTCAGGAACACCCGGTTGCGCCCGCTGCGGTGAATCTCGCGGCGCACCAACAGCTCGCCATCCGGCGCGTCGAGGCCGGCTTCGACGAGCACGGCCCGCCAGGCGTCACCGGCCGGCTCGAAGACGCCGGTGACGGCCAGCGCATCGGCACCGGTGCGAATCAGCTCCGCCGAGGCGCGCGCCCCGGCGAGCAGCGCGAGCGAGTCGACGACGATGGATTTGCCCGCGCCGGTCTCCCCCGAAAGCACGTTGAAGCCCGCCCCGAAAGTCACCGTGGCGCTTTCGAGGACGGCCAGATTCTTGACGTGGAGCTCACGAAGCACGGGCCCGGGAGGATACCATTGCCGCCGTCACCCCCTGCCCAGGAGACCGCCATGCACTTGAAGTTCTTCTGTCTCGGACTGCTCCTTCTCGGGTCCGTTCCCGCTCTGGCCGACGAACCCATGGTGCCGGTGCCGGACGCCATCACCACCCGTGAAGTCCCGCCGATTCCGGCGCATACTACGCGGGATCTGGTGCCCTACGAGAACATCCGCAACGCCGGCTTCACCGACTGGCATCCGAGCGAGCGGCGGATGCTGATCGGCACCCGCTTCAGCGAAACCAATCAGGTCCACGAGGTCGGCGCGCCGATGGGGGCGCGGACCCAGCTGACCTTCGGCAAGGAGCCCGCGAACGGCGGGATCTACCGCCCGGGCAAACCCCACGAAGTGCTCTACGTGATCAACGAAGGCGGCGCCGAGAACTTCCAGTTCTGGCTGCTCGACCGCAACACGGGCAAGTCCCGCCGCCTGTCGGACGGCAAACACCGCTACTCGAGCCCGACCTACTCGCCCGACGGCAAGCTCCTGGCCTATGTCCACAACGGCCGCAACGAGCGGGACTTCGACGTCTACGTGATGAACCCCGACGACCCCGCGAGCGAACGCCGGGTGGTCGAGCTCGAAGGGTCCTGGGCGATCACCGACTGGAGCGCGGACGGCAAATGGCTGGCGGTGACCCAGTACGTTTCCGCCGCCTCGAGCCACCCCCACACGCTCGAGCTCGGCAGCGGCAAACTCGAACGCCTGGTCACTTTGCCGGCCGGTGAGCTGGCGGCTTACGCGGGCGGCCTGTTCAGCGCCGATGGCAAGAGCCTGTTCTACGCGACCGACCGCGGCAGCGAGTTCCGCCGGCTGGTCCGGCTCGACCTCGCGACCCGAGCCTGGACGGTGCTCTCGGGCGGCATCGAGTGGGACGTCGACAGCTTCGACGTCTCCGACGACGGCCGGCGCCTGGCCTTCCTGACCAACGAGGACGGCATTTCGCGCCTGCGGGCGCTCGACCTGTCGACCGGCAAGGAAGTCCCGACGCCTGAGCTGCCCGCCGCCGTCATGAACGGTCCGGTCTTCCGCCCGAGCAGCCACGAGGTGGCCCTCGACGTCTCCTGGGCGCGTTCGCCGTCGGACATCTACACCGTGGACCTCGCCGGCGGCCCGGCGCAGCGTTGGACGGCCAGTGAGGTCGGCGGCCTGCCCACGGAGCAGTTCTCGATCCCCCAGCTGGTGCGCTTCCCGAGCTTCGACGGCTTGTCGATCCCGGCCTTCGTTTACCGGCCCAACCCGGCCCGCCACCAGCCCCCGTTCCCGGTCTACATCAACATCCACGGCGGCCCCGAGGGCCAGTCCCGCCCGAATTTCCAGGGCAGCTCGAACTACTGGATCGACGAACTCGGCATCGCTCTGATCTATCCCAACGTCCGCGGTTCCTCGGGCTACGGCAAGACCTACCTCGCTCTCGACAACGCCGAGAAGCGTGAGGATTCGGTCAAGGACATCGGCGCTTTGCTCGACTGGATCGCCACCCAGCCGGATCTCGACAAGACCCGCGTGATGGTCGGCGGCGGCTCCTACGGCGGCTACATGTCGCTCGCCAGCATGGTGTTCTACAGCGATCGGCTGCGCGCCGGCTTCGACTATGTGGGCATCTCGAACTTCGTGACCTTCCTCGAGAACACCCAGGGTTACCGGCGGGACCTCCGCCGGGTCGAATACGGCGACGAGCGGGATCCGAAGATGCGCGCCAAGCTCGAGGAAATCTCCCCCCTGCGCCGCGTCGACCAAATCCGCGTGCCCGTGCTCGTGGCCCAGGGAGCCAACGACCCCCGCGTGCCGGTCACCGAGGCCGAGCAGGTCGTCGCCGCCATCGCCGCCCACGGCAAGCCGGTGTGGTACGTCGTGGCCGCGGACGAAGGCCACGGGTTCCAGAAGAAGAGCAACGCGGATTACCTGCGGGTGGTGCTGACCGAGTTCATGCGGCGGCATCTGTTGGGGCGGTAGGGGCGACGCATGCGTCGCCCTCTTCGACGCCTGCGTCGCCGTTCTCGGTGACCGGCCACCCGGCACCCTCGCGCCCACCCGCACCGGGGCGACGCCGGCGTCCCCCCTACGGCGCCCACTCGCTATACTGCCCTCCGTGAAACACCGCCCCGCCATCGCTCGCCTCTATCTCGGGTTCCTGCTGCTAGCTCTGGTTCTGCCGCTCGTCTCTCCCTTCGCCACCGCGGCGGAGCGCCAGGTGCTGATGGCAGCGGTGCGGGGGCCGATCCAGCCCGTGGCGGCAGCCTTCCTGAAAGACGCCATCGCCGAGGCGGAGCGTTCGGGGGCGGCGCTCCTGGTCGTCGAGCTCGATACCCCGGGCGGGCTCGTCAGCTCGACGCGGGAGATGACCCAAGCGATCCTCGGTTCGCGTGTCCCGGTCGTCGTCTACGTCTCGCCCGCCGGGGCGCAGGCGGCCTCCGCCGGCTTCTTCCTGCTGATCTCCGCGGACGTCACGGCCATGGCGCCGGGCACCAACACCGGCGCCTCGGCCACGGTGGGTCCGGAAGGCCAGGACTTGCCCGCGACGATGAAGGCCAAGGCCGAGGAAGACGGCGCCGCCAACGTGCGGGCTCTGGCGCAGGAACGCGGGCGAAACCCCGAACTGGCCGCCGAGGCGGTGACCAAGGCGCGCGCGTGGTCCGCCGAGGAAGCCCGCGAGGCGGGCTTCGCGGACCTCGTGGCCACCGACCTCTCCGCCCTGCTCGCGGCCCTCGACGGCCGGGTGGTGAAACGCCCCGGCGGCGCCGAGGTCAAACTCGAAACCGCCGGCGCCGGCCAGCGCCGGATCGAGCCGACGCGGCTGCAACGTTTCCTCGCGGCCCTGGCCCACCCCAACGTCGCCATGATCCTGCTGTCGCTCGGCACCGCGGGCCTGCTGGTGGAGCTCTACAACCCCGGCGCGATCTTCCCGGGCGTCGCTGGGGCCATTTGTCTCGTGCTCGCCTTCTTCGCCCTCTCGGTCCTGCCGGTCGACTACGCCGGCATCGCCCTTTTGGCGCTGGCCGGGTTGTTTTTCATCGCCGAGATCAAAGTGGCGAGTTACGGCTTGCTCTCCGTCGCCGGCGCCGGTTGCCTGGTGCTCGGCTGGCTGATGTTGTTCAAAGACGTGGGGCCGGCCTTCGGACCGAGTTTGTCCCTGGTGATCGGCCTCGCCCTGATGATCACCGCGCTCGCCGGCTTCTTGAGTTGGACCGCCTTGCGCGCCCGCAAGACCCCGATCGCCACGGGCCGCGAGGCCATGGTGGGCCTGGTCGCCGAAGCCCGCACCAGCCTGGCCCCCGAGGGCAAGGTGTTCGTGCGCGGCGAGCTGTGGAACGCCCGCTCGGAAGCCTCGGTGGCGCCGGGGGAAGAGGTGATCGTGACCGCCGTCCAGGGGCTGCACTTGACCGTGCGACCACGCAACCGCTGATCCTGAAGGAGAGACCCCGTGGAAGCCCTGATCGCCCTGCTCGCCAAATTCGGCAGCTTCGCCTTGATTCTCGTTGCCGGCGGCCTGTTCGTGCTCTCGCGTTGGTTGCGCATCCTGAACGAGTACGAGCGTGCCGTGGTCTTCCGCCTGGGTCGGCTCCTGCCGCAGCCGAAGGGGCCGGGGCTGGTGCTCGTCCTGTGGCCCATCGACCGCATCCAGGTGGTCTCCCTGCGCACCGTGGTGCTCGACGTGCCGCCCCAGGACATCATCACCCGCGACAACGTCAGCGTGAAAGTCAACGCCGTCGTCTACTTCCGGGTCTTCGACCCGACTCTCGCCGTCGTCGAGGTCGAGAACTTCCTCTACGCCACGAGCCAGCTCGCCCAAACCACCCTGCGCTCGGTGCTCGGTGAGGCCGAGCTCGACGAGCTGCTGTCGCAACGCGAGCAGCTGAACATCCGGCTGCAATCGATCCTCGACCACCAGACCGATCCCTGGGGCATCAAGGTCTCCATGGTCGAAATGAAGGACGTCGACCTGCCGCAGGAAATGCGCCGCGCCATGGGCCAACAGGCCGAAGCAGAACGCGAGAAGCGTGCGAAAATCATCCACGCTCAAGGCGAGCTCCAGGCTTCGGCCCAGCTCGCGGAAGCCGCCGAGGTGCTGGCGAGAAATCCGGTCTCGATTCAGCTGCGTTATTTGCAGACGATCAAGGACATCTCCACCGAGGCGAGTTCGAAGATCATCTTCCCGCTGCCGATGGAGTTGCTGCGGGCGGTGGAGTCGATGGGTAGCAAGAAGGCCGACGGGGCGTGAGGGACGACGTGAGCGACGAGCAGCACGAGCCGAGTTACTACGAGATCGCACTGACGGGCAAGCAGGTCACCGGCGCCTTCGTGGTGGTCCTGGTGTGCTTGCTGGTGGCCTTCTTCGCCGGTGTGTGGATCGGCCGCGGCGCGCCGCGCGAGGTGCTCGCGGACGACGGCACGGAGGCCACGAACCCGACGCCCGCGCCCAAGGACGAGCTGTCGTTCTTCGCCGACCGCCCCGCCGAGCCCGCCCCCCAGAAACCCCCGATGCCCACGGTGTCGCCGATTCCGGCCCCGACGCCGGCTCTTCCCGAGACTCGTCCCGAACCCGAGCCGGAACCCGTTGCCATCCCGGAACCTCCAGCGCCCGAACCGGAGCCGGTCAAAGCCGACCCTCCGAAGCCCGAGCCGGCCCGCACCGAGCCGCCGAAACCCGAACCGGCAGCGACCAAACCCCCGGCCGCCACGCCCGCCCCGGTCAGCGGCCCGCTGGTGATCCAGGTCTTCACCTCGAGCGACGAGGCCAAGGCCAAGGACATGTTGAAGAAGCTCAAGACCAAGAGCTTCAAGGCCTACCTCTCGCCCACCAAAGCCGGCGGCAAGACCGTCTACCGCGTGCGCGTCGGCCCCTTCCAAAAAGAAGCCGACGCCAAGACGACCAGCGCCCAGATCAAGAAGCAGTTCAAGCTCGACCCCTGGATCACCCGCTCGCCCTGAGGGGGGCGCGAGCGGTCAGTCCCGGGTCGCGCCGGCGATGTCGCGGGCGAGGGCGAGCAGGTGGGTGACCACGGTCCCCGCCGTAGCGCCGGCTTCGACCACCGCCAGCAGATGGATGGAGTCGATGATCGGCACGAGAAAAAGCTGCCGCTGATTGCCGGCCAGGTGGAAGTACTGGAGCGAGCCGAGTTGGAACTCCGCCTGCGCCCGGACCAGGCTCGCCAGCGTGGCGCCGGCCACTGCCGCGAGGCCCTCCTCGAGACCGCGGGCCTTGAGGGACGACACCAGCACCAGGCCGGATTCGTCCACCACCGCGGCGCCCCGGATCTCCCGGAGGGGCAGAGTCCCCGCGAGCAGTAGTTCCTCGAGCTCGTGTGCCCGGTGGGCGAAGCGGCTCATACCAACCGAGCGAGTTCCTGGGCGGCCCGCTTCATGTCCAGAAAGACCATGCCAAGCTTGGCCGCCGGGCCGGCGATGACTTGCAGCACGGCCTCACCGCCGACCTGCGCGAGAACCAGGTAGCCGTTCGAACCCTTGACATAGACCTGTTCGAGAGTGCCCCGCTGAAGTTCCCCCGAGCTACGTTCGCCCAAGGACAACAGGGCGGCGGCCATCGCGGAGACGCGGTCCTCGTCCATGCCTGCCGGCAGAACGGAGGTCAGAACCAGGCCGTCGACGCTGACGACCGCGGCCCCCTCGACATCCGGGGTGCTGGTGACGAGCGTTCGCAGGACCTGTTGCATTTGTTCGGCGCGGATCGCCATGGCACTTCCTCTTCGTGTCGGAGTCTCAGGATGGGGGTGGAGCTGCACTGGGCGGCAGCTGACGGAGTAGGACGGCGGTGACTTCCTGGGGACCACCGACGGTCACCGCATGGGCGTGGGCCGGAAGACCGGCGAACCAACGCCGGGCCTCTTCGCTCCCTTCGGCGTCGAGCAGAACGAGGTCCACGGAACCGGCGAAGCTTTCGAAGAGCAGCCGTTGCTCGCGGGCGATGCCAACGAAGCTCACCGAGAGCACGCTGCCCCCGCCGGGCCGGAAGCGCGCGAAGGTCGGGCCCTGGGACGGGCCGTTCGAGGTCACCGCGGGAGCCCCCAGGTGGCGCCCGAGCTGGGTGAGCAACTGCGGCACGGCGGTCGCCAAAACCGCGCCGTCGAGGGCCACCAGGACGCGGAAGCAGGCCGCGAGGGCGACGGGTTCGGTCGCCGGCTGGAGGCCGAGCTTCGGCGGCGCAAGGATCTGGCAGTAGGCCAACTGCGCCAAGCCCAACCGCACCTTGGCGGGACACAGGTCGGACTGCGCCTCGAACTCCGTTACCGTCATTCCCGGACGCGTGCGCAGATCTGCGAGGAGCGACGAAAGACCACAGCCGACGGCGTCCGGACAGTGCCGCTCAGAACTCAGAAAGAGCCGCTGCTGGGGAGCCGGAACCAACTCTCGTCGCCGCTCCAGCTCATCCTCCAAACGCATCGCTTCGAGCATCACGCTCGCGGCCGAAAACGGCGGGCCGGCCGGCGGAGAGGCCGCCTCCGTGCTCTCGTAGGCGAATTCGCCCTCCCGCCAATCGAGCACGCTGAGCAGCGCTTCCGGGCCACGGCGATGCCGGTATTCGGCCCCCAGGATCTGGCCGTCCTCGAGCCAGCAACGGGCCCGCTCGCCCCCCGCGGCGGTGAAGACGACGGTGCCCGAGCGCTTCAAGAAGCCGAGCACCTCGAGCACCTCGAAAACCGAAAAAACCTCGAGAGCACCGGCGAGGAGCGGCTTGGGACGGCCGGGCGGTCGGAGCTCGCGCTCGACCGCGGCAAAGGCCACGACGGACTCGCCCACGGCCACCGTCACGCAACCTTCTCGATCAACGTGTCCATGAGGTCGATCATGAACTCGACATCTTCTTGCTCGAGACCTTCCCAGCCCTCGAATCCCAGGCTGTCGAGGACATTCTTGCCCCGTTCCTCGCCCGCCATCGCCTCGAGGCGCGCCTGCAACGGCGCCACTTGGGACGCGAATTTGGGGCTCACGAGCAGCACGTGCCGAATGGTCGAGATCCGGCTCCGGATCAGCGGCCGGAGGGCGCTTTTGACGAGATTCGAGAGTTCCCCGAAGGTGGCCTCGAGGAAGAATCCGACATCCGCTTCGGCCTGGAGCAGCGCCTTGGCCACCAAGACGTAACTTTCACGGGTGGTGATCGTGACGTTGCGGCCGTGGAGATCGGCGGGTTCGAGCAGGATCATGCACATGCGGCGCACGTCCTGATCGCGAGTAGCGGAGACCCGCAGACCGGGCAAAAGCTCCTCGACGCGGTCCACCGGGCTGTCGGCGCGGACGGCGATCAGGGCCTCGTCGAAACGAGCCCGCGGCGCGGCGACGGCCAGGAAGCCCTCGTTCCGAATGAGGTTCGTGGCGTCGTAGGGATTGGCGTAGTAAAAGTCGATCCGACCTTCGCGGACGGCCTGGCTCTGGACGACCGGATCATCGAAGACTTCGAGATGAATGTCGTCTCCGAGAGCTCGCTGGAGCCAGGTGTTGAACAGAAACCAGCCGGGCAGGGCGCGAGCGGTGTAATCCAAGCTGACGGTGAACTGATGCGGCACGAGCTCCCCCTCTCTCACGCCAGCGTGGCGTACAACGCCACGGCCTCGGCCACTCGGCTCCGGGACGGTTTCCGGCGTACCGAAGTGTAGCCCACCACCTGGCCACCCCGAATGTTGGGAATCACGGTCGCGTAGACCCAGTAGTACCGACCGTCTTTGCACAGGTTCTTCACGTAACCGTTCCAGCGCTCACCGCGTTGGACGGTGGACCACAGATCCCGGAACGCGGCCTCCGGCATGTCCGGATGCCGCATGATCCAGTGCTGCGTGCCGATCAGTTCCTCGCGGTCGTAACCCGAGATTTCGCAGAAGGCGCGGTTGACGTGGGTGATGACGCCCCGAGTGTCGGTGCGCGAGACGATCAGTTGCCCTTCGGGATAAGGCGTCTCGTCGTCGCGCACCGTGGCCTGCCGAGTCGTCCCATCAAAATAGGAAAGCGTGACGGTTCGGGACTCGGAAACCGGATGGGCAGCGCTGTCGGGCATGTTCGCTCCGTGTTGGACCTCGAGCCGAAGGCGCCCGTGGTGGGCTGAAAGCCCTCGACAGGGAGTCTACGGCGCCCGGTCTTAACGCCGGCATTACGAACGGAGAAACGGCCCCTGGCAGGGCCAGCCCGTCAGCTCTGGCGTTCCGCGTACACCGTCCGGTACAGGATCGCCGCCAGGATGCCGCCCAAGGGCGGGCCGACCAGGTAGACCCAGAGATTGTCGAAGTTGCCCGTGACGATCGCGGGGCCCAGCGTGCGGGCGGGGTTCAGGCTCGCACCGGTGAGCGGCCCCCCCATCAGGATGCAGAACACCAGCGTCAGGCCGATGGCGGCGCCGGCCATGTTGCCGGCTTTGCCGGAGACGGCAGCGTTGTACACGGCGTTGACCAGGAAGAAGGTCAGGATCAGCTCGATGACCAGGCCCATGACCGGGTCGATGCCCGCGGCGAGGGTGGTGGCGCCGAGATTGCCGGCGGCGGAGCCCGCGACTGTCTTCAAGGCGAAGGCGCCGCCGATGCCGCCCAGGATCTGCGCCACGATGTAGCCGATCGCCCGCGCCGTGTCCACCTGGCGGCCGGCCCACAGGCCGATCGTCACCGCCGGGTTCAGGTGCGTGCCCGAAATGTGCCCGTAGGCGTAGGCGAAGCCGAAGATCACCAAGCCGTGGGCGAAGGCGACGCCCACGAGGCCGGCGGCGCCCAGGGCACCGGCACCGGCGCCGATGAAGATCAGGGCGAAGGTGCCGATGAATTCCGCGATCAGAGCCGACGACAGTTTGCTGTGCATCAGGTTCCCTCCTGAGAAGAAAAGGGCAAGGGCACCACCTCCGCGATGGTCCCCGTGGGCAAAGTCACGCGTGTGCCGGGCTCCGAACCCCGGCGATGAACGATGGCGAGGGCGAGCCAACCGAGTTCGGGGTCGAGAACGACGGACCCGAGCGTGCCCACCGGCCGATCCTCGAACGACAGCTCCGCACCGGGCTCGGCGGAGGCGGCGAGCCGCAGGCCCACCAATCCCCGCTGCACACCCCCGCGGTAGTGGACCCGAGCGACGATCTCTTGGCCCAGGTAACACCCCTTGGTGTAGTGGATGGCGGACTCGAGGCCGGTTTCCTGCGGCAGGTTGTCCTCGCCGTAGTCGAGCCCCCAGCGGGGGACGCCGGCGCGCACGCGGAGGACTTCGAGCTCTCCGGGAGCGGCCACGCGCG
Source organism: Thermoanaerobaculia bacterium (assembly GCA_033762835.1). Taxonomy (GTDB): domain Bacteria; phylum Acidobacteriota; class Thermoanaerobaculia; order Multivoradales; family DATKCC01; genus JANRLG01. Next base: position 25,096 of record JANRLG010000230.1, on the reverse strand, counting down.
CCCCGAGATCGGCCGTCAGCGCCGCCAGAGCGGCTTCGATCTCGCTCTCCGGCAGCCAAAGCTGCCAGGCCGGTGCCCCGCGGTGCGGGTGCTGCTGGAGCGTCGCGACCTGGCCCCCGAACTCGATCGGGTGGTGGGACCAGGGCGCCGCCGGAAGCTCGCCAAACTTCGCCGCCAGCGCGGCTTCGGCCCCCAGGATCACCAGGGGCGCCACGGCGAGCGGCGAGATCGCCACGCGATCCGCCAAGACGTACTTCTGCAGGTGTTCGGCGATCGCCGCGCCCCGCCCCGAGGGCAACTCGAGCCAGAAACGGTCGTCGTGGGCGAGCAGCTCGAAGTCCGCCAGCACGCCACCCTTGCGGGCGGTGAAAAACCCATGAGTTCCGGTTCCCGGGGTCAGCTCTTTGATCGCGGCGGTGACCAAGCCGTTCAAGAACCGGGCGCGGTCGGCACCCGAGAGTTCGAGCCGGTCGGCGGCGGAACGGAGGTCGGCCACCACGGGGCCGTCGGAAACCATCGAAGTCATGATGAGGGCGCAGTTTACTCCACGCCGAAGGACACCAGCTCGTCTGCCGAGATCGCCGTCAGGTCCGAAATCACCCGGTCGGCCCCGGCGGCGGCCAGGCGCGCCGCGGGGGTGTGGCTGGTGGCCACCGCCAGCACCGGCACGCGGTGGGCGCGGGCACAGGCGACGTCGTGCACGCTGTCGCCGATGACCAGGGCGTCGGCGGCCCCGAACTCCCGGCCGGTGTGTTGGCAGGCGCGGGACAGGGCGACCGGGGGCAAGTCGCGGCGCGCCGGTCCGTCCTCGGCGAAGGCACCGAGGCGGAAGTAAGGCTCGAGCCCGAGGCGGGCGAGTTTGATCCGGGCGCCGCGTTCCCAGTTGCCGGTCAAGAGCGCCACCACCACGTCGTCGCGAGTGACGAGCTCGTCGAGCAGAGGGCGGACCCCGGGCATCAGGCGCATGGCGGCGGCGTCCAGGTGACGGTCGAGGGCGTCGAGGTAGCGCCGGCGCATGCGCCCCAGGCGCTCCGGGCACGGGTCGCCGACCAAGTCCTGGACGATCTCGGGGTCGGTACGGCCGGCGAAGTCGTAGCCGTCGATGGCCCCGGCGGTGCCGTACACCGCGACGAGGGCGTCGGCGAACCACGGCCGCACCTGCGGACCACAAGTCAGCAACGTACCGTCGATGTCGAAAAGCAGCAGGCGCAAGGGGTTATCCGGATCCGGCGGCGAGGAAGGCCGCCATCTCGGCGTGGCCCTTGTCGCGGGCCACGTCGGCGGCCGTGCGGCCGTCGTCGGCGCGGTCGTCCCGGCGAGCACCGTGGGCCAGGAGCAGCTCGACGAGATCCCGGCGGTCCCCCCCGGCGGCGCCCTGGAGCGGTGTGAAGCCGCCTTGTTGGCGGGCGTTGGGGTCGGCGCCGTGGGCCAGCAGCAGACGGCTGACCTCGAAGCCGCGGGCAGCGATGGCACTGTGCAGGGGCTGGACTCGGCTCGGGTTGGCGGCCTCGGAGGCCACGTCGGCGCCGTGTTCGAGGAGCACGGCGACCAGCTCCGGATGATCGAAGAAGGCGCCGTAGTGGAGCGCCGTGAAGCCGTCCGCACTGCGCTCTTCGATCCCGCCCGGGTTCTGCGTCAGGATCTCCCGCACCCGCTCGAGCCGGCCGAGGGCCGCCGCCTCGGGAAGCGTGAGAGGCGTGCGACGGGCGGTGGCGAGGCCTTCGGCGAAATCACGACGGCGGTGGTAGAGGGCGAAGACCAAGACCGACAGACCTTGGTCGTTGGTGGCCTCGGCGAGGCCGGGGTCGGCCGCGAGCAGGGCCGAGACGGCAGCCTCGTCGCCGGCCGCGATGGCAGTGAATAGTTCGGTGGTGGTCGTCATGATCGTCCTCTTCAACCGCTCCCGCCCCGACCGGGGCGAGCCCGGGTGCTGCTGGAGAAGACCAGCCGTGGTTTCCGGGGCGAGGGTCTCTCGCTAGTCTCCGATCGTCGCCACCATCACCGCCTTGATCGTGTGGACGCGGTTCTCCGCTTCGTCCCACACGATCGAGGCGCCGGACTCGAAGACTTCCTCGGTGACTTCCATGCCGTCGAGGCCGTACTTCTGGAAAGTTTCCTCGCCTTTCACGGTCTGACGGTTGTGGAAGGCGGGCAGGCAGTGCAGGAACTTGACGTCCGGGTTGCCCGTGAGCTCCATGGCGCGGGCATTGACCTGGTAGGGCTTCAGCAGCGCAATGCGCTCGGCCCAAGCGGAGTCGGGTTCGCCCATGGAGACCCAGACGTCGGTGTAGAGGAAGTCGCAGCCCCGGACGGCCGCGGCGACATCGTCCGTGATGGTGATCTGGGCGCCGGTCTGGGCCGCGATCTCGCGGCACTGGCCGACGAGTCCAGCCGCCGGGTACAGCGACTCCGGCGCTGCCAGGCGGTAGTCCATGCCCATCTTCGCCGCGCCCACCATGAGCGAGTTCGCCACGTTGTTGCGGCCGTCACCCAGGTAGCAGAACGACTGGCGACGCAGCGGCTTGTCGTTGTGTTCTTCCATGGTCAGGAAGTCCGCGAGGATCTGAGTCGGGTGGAAATCGTCCGTCAACCCGTTCCACACCGGCACCCCGGCCCACTTCGCCAGCTCCTCCACGATGTGCTGCCCGAAGCCGCGGTACTGAATTCCGTCGTACATGCGGCCCAACACCCGCGCGGTGTCCGCGATCGACTCCTTCTTGCCCATGTGCGAGCCCGACGGCCCGATGTAGGTGACATGCGCCCCCTGGTCGTAGGCCGCCACCTCGAAGGCGCAACGCGTCCGCGTCGAGTCCTTCTCGAACAACAGCACCACGTTCTTCCCCCGCATCCGCGGCTGCTCCGTCCCCGCGTACTTGGCCTTCTTCAGATCACGGGACAGATCGAGCAGGAACCGAATCTCCTGGGGCGAAAAGTCGAGCAGCTTTAGGAACGAACGATGGCGAAGATTGAAGGGCATGAGGTCCTCGAGGTCGTTGGGGTGGTGATTTTGACGGGCTGTGGGTGCCCGGAGGTGGGATTGTACATTTCTCTGTTCCGCCTCAATCGAGCCGGCCCGTCCGGGGCGCTTTTCGCACCGCCGCCCTGCGTGTTAGCATGACGGTCATTCTGAACAGATAAATTGTGATATTATCTTAAGAAAGACACAGAAAGGAAGCTATGGGGAGCCTCCTCGCCACGATCACCGGTCAGTTTGGCAAGCCACTGATCCTCGGGACGATGTTGCCTGTGGTCCTGGCACTCATCGTCTTCGCCTCTATCGTCGCGCCCCGTCTTGGCGTCGAAGGGCCTCTCGGGCCGTGGGGAAAGGGACCTGAAGGCTGGGCTCTCGATTTCGGCTTCGCAACGTTGTTTCTCGTCGGATTGCTCTACTCGCTGAACGCCCAGGTACAACGGCTCTTCGAAGGCTACCCGTGGCGGAGCAGCTTGCTCGGACGCTGGTGTACCGCTCGTTTTCAGGCCGAGCTCGACGACCTCCGGACCCGTCGTCGTCACCTGATCGCCCTCAAGGAGAGTCCGGGCCTTGATCCAGTGCTTCAGGCCAAAATCGGGAGCCGATTGGCGCGTCTGACCGAGTACCTCCGCAGCGAGTTCCCGCAACGGTCCTCGGTCTTGCCGACCCGCCTCGGCAACATCGTCCGCGCCGCCGAGAACTACCCACGAGACGAGTACGGCATCTCCTCCATTCCCGCTTGGCCACGGCTCGTCGCCGTTCTGCCGAAGGAGTACGCCAGCCAGATGGACGATGGCAAGGTGACGTTGGACTTTTTCTTGAACAGCTCGCTGCTGTCGGCAGTCTCTGCCTTGGTGCTGCTCTTCTTCGCGCTGCCTGAGGCGGGTGCGGGCCTCGGTGCTTTCGTGGGCTGGCTTGCCGAGGTGGCGGGCGCCTCATTCGCGTCCGTACTGTTCTACCGCTTCGCGCTGTCCCCCGCCAAGCACTGGGGAGGCCTATTCAAAGGGGCCTTCGACCTCTATCGCTGGCTGCTACTGAAGCAGCTCGGGTACCAGCACCTGCCCATAGACGTAGACCGCTTCGCCGAACGGGACCTGTGGAAGGGCATCTCGAAACAGTTCTTGTTCGGGGACCGCTCGGAGTACGAACGAGATCACGGTCCCTGGATCGAGCGCTACCGCTGAAAGGAGTTCATCGTGAAGGTCCGAGACATCCAACGCCGCTGGCGAAGGCTGAGCGAAGAAGACGTCGCTGCCGTCGGGACCGATCGCCGCCGCCTGGTCGAGTTGATCCGAGGGACTTACGGGCTCTCGGAGCGCGCAGCCGTCGCCCAGGTCGTCGAGTTCCTGCGCCGGGGAGACGACGATACCGACTACACGGCGGTCGCTCACGTCGTGGGAGTCGTCGGGCACGAGGCCCTCGGTTCTCGGCTCAAGAAGCTCGGGTTCGAGGACCTCTCGCGCATCGGCCAGAACCCACGGACCGCGGTCGATCTGGTGACGCGCCGCTACGGACTCCCGCCGGGGCAAGCGGCGCGCCGCCTTCACGACACGGCCGTGCGGATCCAGATCGGACGGATCGCACGCGGCAGCGATCTGAAGGGTGTACTGGGGGACGACGATACCCCGTACTCGGACATCCCACTGTGGATGACGAATCTGTGGATGACGAAAAAATGAACGCCCTGCGCTCAGCTGGGGTGAAGCGACCGGAAGAGGTTTGGGACCACTACGAGCGCCGCGGTGGTGCAGCACTCGCGGCGGCCTCTGGGCTCGACGAATCGTCCCTGCGCGCACTCCTCGCGGCTCATGAGCCGCCCGAGCTAGGCCGAAAATCGCTGCTTCGCCGGCTCTGGACGGAGGTCGCCCTCGGTGCGCTCCTGATCTTGGCTGCCGGCTCGATCTTCGCGGCGGCTCGGGTCGCGCTCGGGCCGAAGCCCGTCCCGCCCCCGCCAAGTCTCCGACTGATTAGCATACCGGTCGAGGCCACCGGGATCGCAGGACTCAAGGTCGGCCAGCGGATCTCGCTCCTGTTGAGCCCCCGGCCAAACTCCGGGGCACCGCCTAGCGAGGGCGTCGTTGTTGCCGAGGTTGTCGTGCGTGACCTCGCCGCCTCGCCGCCGCTCCTCACGGTAGCGGTCCGGGAGCCCGATCTCGCACTTCTGGCCCGTCAACTCGGCTCGGCGGCAGTGTTCGTCGTCCGCTGAGGTCGCTACCGTGGCCAGTAGCAGACTCGCTCGATCTTTCGCGGGCAGCCACGCCGAAGGAGCGCGTGCTCGTCGAGTCCTTCGAATGCGGGCGGCCACGTTGGGCCGCCCCTACGGTCCCAAGGCGAAACAGAGCGAGCCGGTTGCTTCAGTGGCAGTCGCGGTTGCAGGCGTAGCGGGCGTTGCGGCAGTCGGTGTTGCAGCCGGGGTAGGGCCAGGCGTCGCAGTCGTCCAGGCAGTAGAGCAGCTGCTGGTAGCAGTCGTCGGTACAGGCGCTCAGGTTCAGGGCCTCGGGGGTGCCCAAATCCGCGGGCATTTCAGCCGGGGTTTGGGCCGGAGCGGCGAGCCGGGTGGCGAGGTCGTCCCCGCACGAGGTGGGCTCGCTGGCGGCGAGGGGGGCGGCGACGGCGAGGAGCAGCAGAGCGACGAGAGTCTTGCGCATCGGATTCCTCCTGGGTTCGGGTCTTCACTCGGGGACGAGCGTCGTCGAGTTGTCGACGATACGGAAGGGGTCCATTGCCAGGAGGGTGCGCGGATCGTGGGGAGGCGGGACAGCGGCGGCGCTCGCCGCTGCGATCACACGAACACGCTCGCCGGGCAGGGCCTCCCGAAGGTCGCCTGGTAGGCCGTGAGGATCTGCTCTTGGAGATCGGGGTCGTCGACGAAGCGGTCGTCTTCGAAGCGCAGGGTTTTGATGCCGTGGCGCTGGAGCTCGTTCGAGTCGAGGCGCAGGAAGAGCCGGTAGACGTTCATCTGGCCTTCCTCGGGGGTGGCGGCGCCTTCCGACAAATTCGCCATGAGGCTACGCAGGCTCAAGCGGCGACGGGGCACGAGGGGGATGACGGCGGCCATGGCGTCCTCCGGAAGGGTGGGTTCGAGCGGGACGAAGGGCGGCTCGTCGGCCAGGAAGGCAGCCAGAGTCACGGGTTCGTCGGCGGTGACCCGGGCACGGGCCGCCTGGAACTCGGCGGCGGTGAGCGGGCGCTCGACGATCCAACCGGCGTCCAGGAGCCGCGCGAAGGCGGCGTCGCGAGCCTGCGGGGAAACGCCGAAGCGAGCGCCGATCTGGTGCACCGTGTGGCGCCCAGAAACGGCGAAAAGCAAGCTCCAGTCGAGACTGGGGAGGCGCAGCGTCTCCGGCAGCTCGGCGAGTGGGCGGGTCAGCGCGAAGACCATCGTCGGCAACACGTCGACCGGGTTCGTCATGACGGGGCTCCCGCGGCGACGACCAGCCCGATGACCAGGAACGCCGTCGTGCCCCGCCAGCGGATCGGCAGGACGTAGGACGACGGCGGCAGGGTGAGCTCGCGCAGCTCGGCCGCGGACATCGACACCGGCACCGAGATCCGCCAGTCCTGCCCGAAGGCCCGGCTGGCGTTGCCCGAAAGCACGTTCGACAACTCCCGGCACATGTCGGCGAGAGTGCGTTGCGACACTTCCTCTTCGCCGTGGAGCGCCAGCAGGTGGCCGAGCATCGGGACCGGCGAGGTCAGGTAGAGCACGCCCTCGTAGTCGCCCGAAATGCGCACCAGGCTGGCGTAGTCGAGCAACGCACAATCCCCGAACTGGAGATAGGGCGCCTCGAGCACGGGCCCGTCGTCCGGGGTCAGCTTGGCGAAATAGTCCAAGGTGATCTGTTTGAAATGCTGGAGCTGCTGGCCCAAGGGGAGATCTGACACGCTGGTCGTCCTCAATCGCTTTCGCGGCGGCGGTGGTCGGCTTCGATGCAGTAACGCAGGAGCAGGCTGTCGAGGTCGCCGTCGATGGTGCGTTCGGCGGTGTCACCGGCGAGGATACGTAGGGTTGGCTCGCGCCAGCCGAGCGCCTCGAACAACGCCGCGGTGCCGGTTTCCCGAACGGTTTCGGCGTGCACCAGCCGCCCGGCCACGAGCCCTAACCGGGCAGCCACGGGGCCCTGCTCCCCCTGACCCTGAACCAGGAGCCGGCAGGTCTTGCGCTCGACGGCGAGCACCTGGAGGAGGCCCTCGAGGCTGATCCCGCGCACGTGGCTGTCACCCTGGCGCTCGAGCAGGGCATCCACCCGGCGCAACAGGTGGTCGATGTCGAGCGGCTTCAGGACCACCGCGGCATCGAGCTCGATCAGCGCCGACAGGGCGCCGCGGGAACCCTCGGTGAGGGCCAGGAGCGGCGCTCCCGGCAGGATCTCGGCGAGTCGCCGGAGCAGCTGCCCGCCTTCCGCGGCGGTCGGCAACTCAAGCGTGCAGACGACCAGCCGGAACGCCGCCTGGGGCGCCAAGAAGAGCGCTTCTTGAACGCCGCCGGCCGCGACTGGAGCGAAGTGCCCACCATGGAGGCGCAGCGTCGCCTGCAGCATTTCGCGCATCAGCGGGTCCGGTTCGACGAGCAGAACCGGAATCTGGTCGCTCGGCATCTTGCGGGTCTCGTCCGCCAGTCGGGGGCGGCGCTGGTGAAAGTCAACGACGGTGCTCGTGCGCATGGGTCACCAACTGTTCGAGCGCGTGGCGAACCTCGGGCTCGGTGAAAGGTTTGGTCAGAAAGCCGCAGGCTCCCCGCTGGATGGCCTCGAGAGCGATGGCTTGGCTGTTCAACGCGGAGATCACCAAGATCGAGGTCACGGGTTCGAGCTCCAGGATGGCCGAAATAGCGCCGAGGCCGTCGAGGTGGGGCATGGTCAGATCCATGGTCACGAGCTCGGGCCGGTGGCGCCGGAAGAGTTCCACCGCCTGCTGGCCGTCCGCGGCCAGGAGCGGATCGCCGAACAGGCGAACCGCGCCGCGGGCGACGGCGTTGCGCACCACCAACGAGTCGTCGACGATCAGCAGATTCACACCGCCACCTCCACCGGGTGCGGCAGCAGCAGGCGGAAAGCGCAGAAGCGGCCCCGTTCGCTGTGCACCGCGATGCGCCCGCCGAGGGCCTCGACGCGAGCCTTGACCACCCCGAGGCCCTGGCCGCGGCCGGCATGCTCGTCGACGAGGTGGGCGGTCGACACCCCGGGCTCGAAGATCAGCTGGGAGGCCGCCTCGCCTGCGGTGGCGAGCCCGCGGCGCCGGGCGTGGTTCTGGAGCGCTTCGAGATCGAGCCCGGCGCCATCGTCCTGGAAGATCAGCTCGACCACCCCGCGGCCCGGGTGGTGGCGTTGGGCGAGCTGGAGCGTGCCGACGGGCGGCTTGCCCCGCGCGGCCCGCTCCGCCGCCGGCTCGATGCCGTGGACGAGGGCGTTGCGCGCCAGTTGGACGAGGGCGTCGCGGAGGCCGGCGAGCATCCCCGGGGGGATCTCTGCGCTGTGGACGCGGCTCACGAAACGAGCCGGTTTGCCGAGTTCCGCGGCCAAGCCGGTGACGAACTGGGCGAGCTGCGCCAGGGGGTCCGCGGGGGCGCTCCGCGCCTGACCCAGCCGGCGGAAACGGGTGAGCAGGTCTCGGGTTTCCGCGCGCAGGTGATGCAGGCGACCGAGAGCCGCCGCACGCGGCCCTTCTGAGCCCGCGAGCTGCTCCTCGAGCTCGTGGAGGGCGGCGCGAAACAGCGCCAGGCCGAGCACGCCGGCCTCCCCCTTCAACGCGTGGACTTCACGCGCCGTGGCCGCCCCCGGCTCGCAGGAAACGAGCGGACCCGCCGGGGCTTCGAGACGCTCCAAGAAGCTGAAGACGGCCTCGGGCTCGGCCTCCGCCAGGGCCACGGCCAGGGACAATCGGAGCTCGGTCTCGGAGCGCTGGCGGGCGAGCTCCCGAGCCTGCTCTTCTTGGCGGGTGACGTCCTCGAAGCGCACCAGGACGTGGCGCACCGTGCCGGCCTCGAGACCACGCACGAAGCGGAAGGCCACCACCCGGGGGCGGCTCTCGCCGGGCACCCGCAGCTCGACCTTGGCCAGCGGGTTCAGGCCCAATACGAGGTTCTCGATGACGTTGCCGCGAAAGAGAATCTCGAGATACTCCGCCGCCAGGCGGACCCGTTCGGCGTCCACCCGCCCGGCCAGGAGCTCCGCCAACGTGCGGCCGGCGATCTCTGCGGTGCCGAGCACGCGCTCAGCGGCCAGGGAGTACTCCGAGGCCACGCGGCGGTCCTCACGGATCAGCAGCAGGCCCTCCCCCATCGCCCCGAGGATCTGCCCCATCTGGACCTGGCGCAGTTGGGACAGGCGGGAATCGGCGAGCAGCAAGTCTTCAAAGTCGACCAGGACGACCGACTCCTCGGCCATGCCACCACCGTCCCGGTGGACCACGACCGGCTCGTAGAGCAGCTCGCGGGAGCGTTTCAGGCCGAGCTCGACGACCTCGCGGATCGAGCGCTCCCCGCTGACCACGAGGGCGCCGCCGAGCTCCTCGAAGCGGCTCATCATGAGTTGGATCGGCCGCCCGTCGTACAAGTCTTTGCCGCAGTAGCCGCCGACCACTTCGAAGTAGTAGGAGCGCGACACTGCACTCTGGACGCGGCCGTGGCGGGTGAGCAGCACCCCCGGCAGGTCGGGATTGGCCTGGAACAAGTCCGCCAGCCGCCGCGCCTTGGCATCGGTGTCCACGGCCTCCTGGTAGTGAGGAAGCTCGGCGACCACCGAGGCAGTGGTCAAGCGGTCGAGGAAGCTCGTGCGCATGGGTGAGGCCCCCGGTCGCCGACAGGCGACCCAGAGGCCGAGCGCATCCTACGAACGGGACGCGAGCTTCCCCGCGGCTTCGGCGTGACGAAGCCCGAGCGATGCGGTGGCGGGCTCGGCTCGCCACCGCGGCGTCACGGCAGGTCCCTACCGGCGTCGGTCGCGCCCGCGCCGAGCCGCCCTGGAAGCCGGGTCACGCTCCTCGATCGTGGCCGTGAACTTCATCACGCCGATGCTCGGGTTCGGCCCGAGGAGAAAATCGACCCGGGAGCCGATGCGCAGGGTGGCCTCGATGGCGTAGGCCGTTTCGGTGTTCCCGAGATCCGCGCGATACAACGTCTTGCCGTCGACCACGAGGAGCGCCTGGCCGCCGCCGCGCCAATTCTCCCCCCAGGGCATCACCTTGCCCGCCTGGCCGCGAATCGTCACCACACCCGCGACCGGGCTCACCCAGCGGCGCACCACCCAGTGCTCGGCTTGGGCGTAGGAGCCCAGTTTCAACTTGCCGTGGGGGTGGCCCCCTTCCGCCCACAGGGAGGTGTAGAACCGGCCGTCCTCGAGGTTCCACAGCTCGCCGGTGGTGAACTCCGAGCGCCCCACCAGGCCGTTCTTCGGGTCGCGCCCGAAGTGCCATAGAAGCGCGAAGTCCGTCGCCGGATCGTAAGTGTCGTCGCGGTCGGCCGAGCGGTCCCAATAGCCGTAGAACCAGCCGTTTGCCCCCTGCTGGCCGGAGAACCCGCGGACGGAATCGGCCACCACCCGCGGAGCCGCCGCCGGCGCAGCGGGGGACTCCGCAGCCAGAAAGGACAAAGCGGTCAGCAACAAAACAGCGGGGTTCATAGCGGGGACTCCTGCGTCTTCCCGGGTCTTCCCAGGTCTCGGACGGCAGCGAGAGTCTAGCGCCGTGCGCCTGCCGCCCAACGGTTGAAGCCTTTCGGGCCTCTGGGGTTTGTCCCGAAGACACTGGGACGACACACCTACGCAATCAAAGGAGAAATTCCATGAAACAAGCGTTCTTCGGTGTGGTGGTGTTGTTGGCGCTCGTGGGCGCCCCGGCGCTTTCGGCGGAACCCTGCGGCTTGTGCCAGGCCTTCTATCCCTGCGACTGGTCCTGTGAACACTGCGTCGAGAGCTCGGCCGGGCCGGGCCTGTGGGAGTACGGCGGCGGCTGTTGGGGCGAGATCGTTGCCGGCACCTGCGGCGATACCGGCCAGTGTGGCTGGACGGGCTGCGCGACGATCGACCCCTTGGCGCCCGTGGTCGAAGCGCCGCCGATGACGCCGGCCCCAGCCGTCGTACCGGCTTCCTGAGCTTTCCTTACGTCGCCCACTCCCGCAACTGGAAGATGTTGCCTTCCGGGTCGCAGCCGTTGCGCACCCGGAAGCCGGGGCCTTGCCACAAGTCGGCGAACAAGGCTCCCCCGAGCGCCTGCGCAGTCTCCGCGGCGGCGTCGAGACTGGCCACGGAGAAGAACAGTTTGATGGGCGTTTCTTCTCGCGGTTCGGGGGGCACGGTGATTTCGATCGTCGCCGCGATCGCGGGCGGAATGGCGTGGAGGATGAGCTGGAAGTCCGGCGACCCGAGCACGTGGTGCTCGGCGTCGCCGTGCAGTCGCTTCATCGTCAGCAGGCGCTCGTAGAAGGCCGAGAGTTTCGGCACATTCGAGGCGTAGATCAGCGCTCCGGCACGGGTGGGACCTGGCATGGCCGGAACTCTAGCGGACCTCGAGGCTCTCAGGGCACCTGGCGGTACTTGACGATGATGCCGTGGCTGCCCACGTGGGCGTGGAGGAAGCCTTCGGTGTCGGAGTAGAAGGACAGGCCGCTGAAGGTCATGCTGGTGTGGCTCTTCAGCTCCTGCCAGACGGTGCCGTCGAAACGCAGGAACCGGCCGCAGGCGCCGCCCACGAAGACTCCGTGGCCGGTCGGCGCCAAGGCCACCTCGGTCCAGATCTGGGGGATGCCGGAGCCGCAGGGAGCGACCGCCGGCAGGCCCGTGACCTCGACGAAACTCGTGCCGTTCCACTGGTAGATCGTGCCCACGAGCTCCCCCGCCACCAGCTTCTGGCCCACGGCATAGGCCACGGAACCCCGCGCCGCAACGCCCAGGAACTCCACGACCCCGGCGCCCGCGGGCGGCGAGACCTCCGTCCAGGTGCGGAGGGCCGGGTTGGTGGCCCGGCCAACGCGATAGATCCGCCCTAACCCGGCGCGGCTGCCCACCACGAAGCCGTTGTCCGCATCGAGAAAGCCGACACTTTGGAGATCGGCGTCGACGATCGGGCCGGTACCGAGATCGACCGGGGTGTAGTCCCAGGCTTTCCCGTGGTCCACCGAGTAGAGGACGACGCCACTGGCGCCCACGGTCCAGAAGTCACTGCCGCCGTTCCAAACCACGGTGCGTAACTCCTTGCCCGTCCCGGGCAGGGTACCGTTGACCTGGGAATCGTTCCAACTCGCGCCGCCATCGTCGGAATAGCGCAGCTGCAAGGCTCCGCTGCCGTCGTAGTAGCCCCCGACGGTGACCCCGCGGGAGGCGTCCGCGTTGAAGGTGATGTCGCGTAGGCGGCCGGCGCCCGCGGCGTAGGCCTGATCCGTCCAGGTGAATCCGCCGTCGGTCGTGCGGGTGACCCGGAAGAACTGTCCCACCGCCCAACCGTTCAGAGCGTCCTGGAAATACAGGTTGTTGAGCCGCATGACGTCGTTGCCCACCGACTGGGTGACCCAGTTCTGCCCGCCGTCGACGGTCTTGAACAGGCCGTTCATGAGGGCGCTGATCCAGGCGGTACCGGTGCCGTTGCCGTCGACGCCCAGAAACGGCTGGCTGAAGGGGCCGTTGGGGCCGAGAATCTGAGGCTTCGCCCGCCAGACGGCCGGATTGCAGGTCGGGTCGCGAAGAAAGATCGTGCCGGCGTAGCCGACCGACAAAGCCGCACCGTTGGTCGGCACGTGGGTGCCGTACTGGGTCGGCACGGCGTCGTTGACCTGGGTGATGGCGCACGCACCGCTCGTGTGGGCGGTGTTGCAGGAGTGGTTCGCCGGGTACTCGGCGGCCCAGTTGAGCCCGGAATCGTCGGAGACCAAGAACAGGCCGCACTGGTTGGCGAATCCGCCGGAAGCCACGGCCAGGATCTTGGTCGGGTCGCTGAAAGCGCGGTTGAACTCGATGTCCCACAGTTCGAACTTCGGCGCCGAGCCGCCGCAGGAGGCCGCGACGGTGGGCACGCAAGCCGGGCACAGGGGTGGCGCCTGGCAAAAGTCGTACACCACCGTCCAGGTTTTGCCCAAACTGGTGTGGTCGGTGCGCAGGATGAGTCCCGGCTCGGCGGCCGCGAGCCCGATGTAGCCGCCCGGTACGACCACGAAATCGAGGGAGTAGATCTCGGCGTCGGTGATGTCGAAGCCGGGGTTGCCGGGGTGGACCACGGTCACGTCGCTCCACCCGGTGCCGCCGTCTTCCGACCTGCGCAGGAGGTGATTACCGCCCAGGAAGCCGAGCTGGGTGTCGAGGAAATAGACGTCCCACAACTCGGCGGGCTCACCCAAGGCGGTTTCAGCGGCGATTTGGGTCCAGGTGTTGCCGGCGGTGCCGGTCGTCAGCACGACGCCACCGTCGCCCACCGCCCAACCGCGGCGAATCGGCCCGTTGTGGAGGAAGTGGCTGCTGCGCAGGAGATCCTGCACACAAGGTGGGGTCGTTTGCTCGACCCACTGGACGCCGCCGTTGTTGGTGAAGCGGATGCGTCCACCGTCCTCCGCCGTCCAAGCGGCCAGAGACGACGGATGAAGGGCGAAGACGTTCTGGTTGAGGCCGCTCCAAATGCGCTGGAACTGGCCATCGACCACCGAGCACGTCCCCTGCGCCGCCAAAGCCGGCGCCCACAACCCGAGGCACGACAGACCGAAACCGAAAAACCACCGAAAACGGGACATAGGTTCTCCTCTCCGTACATCCCGGTCCGGCATCTAAGAAGGTGCGTGCGGAGTGGAGAATAGGGACGAGCGCCAGCATCTAGACTCGTCGTCGTCGATCCAGGAGTCGGCGCCGTCTTCAGTGGCCAAGTCCTAGGCGCTCAGCCCGGAGATCTCCGCGGGCCCAAGCCCGCAACGGCTCATCTACACGCCAAGGCGGTTGGAACTAACTGCCTTGCCGAGCACGGAGATAAGGAGGCTGGCGACGAAGGCGAGGAAGAGGGGTGCATAGGTTGGCGCTGGCCCTCACTGCTGCTCAAGTTCGATCCGCTCCAAGAACAAATCCTGAAGATCGCCCTCCAGATGCACTTCGCCATGAAGTAGAGAGAGGGCCTCAGTTTGTCCCGTAAGACTGGAGACGCCATCTATCAACCCGAACATGTTAGATATTGTATCTATAATTGTTTGATGAATTATTTTAAATAATTGACCTCTCTGATTATCGCTCAACTCTGCGTAGAGACTAAGGGCACTCTTCCAATAGGCATCCTTCGTTTCGGCGAGGGAAGTCTCTTGGAACAACCGTCGGTATATCTGGAGGTTCTCAGCGACAACCTCTCGACTAATTCCCTCTACCAGATCTCGATCGGTCAAGGCGTACCTCCACGGGGCGGCTTAATGTTCAAGATTGGATACTTCTGCCGATTCAATTCGATCAGCTTAAACAGCTGGCTGTTAGGAATATCAGGATAAACACGGCGGAGTTCCCGAATATCTCGCGCAATCACCTGTCGAGGATTCGAGAAACCCGTTGTCACCCTAGAGACGATTCCCCGTGGGCCTCTCATCGTATGACCTTCCTTGGGAACGAGAATCGAAGGCGCAGTCTTGGGATCATAGCCAGCTATAAATCTCCCCAGGATTGCCTTCTGACCTACGTGATGAGCATCAAGTCCCGTGTCTGCGATCTTCCTGAGTCGGTCGTAGTCTCCAACATCATACTTCCCACCGGGGAGGATTTCCGGCGTGCCTCGGACTCCCGGCGCGCTGCTAGCCGCATCGCCCGGGAACCGACTCGCGGCCCGCGCTTGCTGGCTCGCCTCAATGTTCCGCAGCACCCGCTCGCGGATGTCCGCCTGACTCGGGGGGCCGCGGGCGGTCGGCAAGTCGGCGTCGGCGGTCTTGACGCTCGGGTTCGAGCCGGCTTCGATCTTGCCGCTCGGGCCTTCAGCGGTGATGGCGCCGGCGGTCTTGGTCTGAGTGGCCGGAGGCGGGGGCGGATCGCCCGCACCTTGGGATTTGCTGGCGGAGGGGACGTCGCCATCCGGGGTGCCGGCGCGGGTGGGGGTGGGCGCGTCGGCGCCGCCGGCGGCGCGGCCGGTCGGGAAGTCGTCGGCGGCCGCGGCGACCTTCTGGCCGAAACGCTCGGCGATGGCTCCCGAAGCTCTCTTCGCTCCCTCTCCGAGAACCGCGGCGGCACCCTGCCCTGCAACCGAGGTCAGGCCCGTGATGGCCGCATCGTAAACATCGAACTCCTCGCCCTTGAGTTCGGCACGCACGGCTTCGCCGGCCACATCCACCGAGGCTTCGATGGCTACCTTGCTGGCCACCTGGGCCACCTTGCCCAACTTCTGCAACTTGGCGATCGACGACAAGCCCGAGGACAACGCGCCGACCCCGAAGTCGACCGCGGCATCCGTCCAGGTGTATTTCTCCCCAGTCAGCTTGGCCACACCGTACCCGACGGCCACCGAGACGACGCCCCCGATCAGGTTGTCGATGAGCGCGATCTCGCCGCTCGGGTCGGTGTAGACCGTGGGGTTCTGGTAGGCGTAGAGGTAGCGGTGCAGGCTGGGGGGATTGAGCGGATCGCCCGCGGCTGGGTCCTCCGAGAGGAAGCGGCTGAGCTCCGGATCGTAAAAGCGCGCCCGGGCGTAGTAGAGGCCGGTTTCCAAGTCCCGCTCATGGCCCGTGAAGCCGAACAGGTTGAAAGACGACCCGCTGGTGGCGCGCTGGTTGCCCCAGGCATCCCACTGGTAGCGCACTTGGACGGTGCCGTCCGACTTGGTCAGATCGGCGATCGAACGCAGGCCGTCGAAGAGGTAGAACTGCCGGCCCTCGGTTGCGTGGAGCAGCGAGTGCAGGCGATCCGGGCCGTACTCGTAGCGGGCGAGGGTATTGCCCGCGTCGTCGGTCTGGAGCAACACCGAGGCGTCGTCGTAAACGTAGCGCAGCACCTGCCCACCGGCCAGTTTGCGCACCCGCAAACCGTTGTGGTCATAGAGATAACGGCCGATCAGCGTGCCGTTCTGCTGCACCTCGGTGAGCTGATCGAGAGTGTCGTAAAGGAAGTCGTGGTCGATCGGGCCGCGCACGCGCTCGATCTGATTGCCGTTGGCGTCGTACCCGTAGGTCGCACTGCGACTCGGGTCGACGCTGTCGACAACGGCCGTCAGCCGCGAGCGGTCGTCGTAGGTGAAGGCCTTGTCCGAAACAACCGTGTTGCCCGCATCGCGCGTGACCTCGCTCAGCCGGTTGCCCGCCGCGTCGTAGGTATAGACGACAGACTGGTCCGGATAAGTCACGCCGAGCAGCCGATCGGCCGTGTCGAACTGGTAGGTCGTAGTCTCCGCCGCACCACCGTTCTGCTCGATCTGGCTGGTGCGGTTGCCGTTGCGGTCGTAGGCGTACTGGTAGCTCGAGATCACCGCTGCTAGACGGCTGTTGTCGATCCGCACGAGCCGATTGGCGAGATCGTAGGTGTGGCGCGCCTCGGTGCTGTTGGGGTAGGCGATGCGGCGCAGGCGGCCGTTTCGGAAGTACTCGTACTGAGTGACCCCCGAGCTCGGTACGGTGATCGTGGTCAGCCGGTTGTTGGCGTCGAACCCGTAGGTCGTCACCCGGCCGTCGGAATCGGTGAGCCGCGTGCGATTGCCGTTGGCGTCGTAGGCGTAGCTGATCGTCTCGCCGCGGGCGTCGGTCACCGTGGTCGGGCGATCGAAGGAGTCGTAGGTCGTCGTCCCCGTGCGCGTCCCGGTGACTCCGGCGTAGACGTCCTCGACCGAGGTCACGTTGCCGTTGGCGTCGTAGACCTTGGTGCGGGACAGCTGATCGTCGCCGGTCGTGGGCGTGGCGGGGCCGTAGTCGAGCCGCGTCTCGCGGTTGAGTCCATCGTAGGTGAAGGTGGTGGTCTGGCCCTTGGCGTCGACCAGCGACGCCAGGTTGCCGTTTTCGTCGTAGGTGCGAATCTCGCGGGCACCGTCCGGGTACTGAAGGGCCGTCTGACGATTGCGCGAGTCGTACTCGAAGGTGACCGTCCGGTTGCGCGGATCGGTCACCAGGGTCTGGTTGTTGTTGCCGTCGTAGGCGTAGGTGGTGGCCTGGCCGAGCGGATTGGCTACCCGCACCAGGCGGTCGGCGCTGTCGTAGTCCCGCGTCCACAGCCCGCCCTCGGGCTGCAGAACGGTCTTCTGGTTGCCGTTGGCGTCGTAGGTGAAGGTGGTGGTGGCGCCGGCGCCGTCGGTTTCGGTCAGCTGGCGGCGGCGGCCGTCCCAGCTGCGGCGAACAATGCGGTTCTCCGGGTCCCGTTCTTCCCTGACGTCACCCATGGCATCGAGCCCGTATCGGGTGATGCCTGCCAGCGGCCGATTTTCGGCCACCTTCAGGTTGCGCTCGTCGTACTCGTAGCCGACGATGTTGCCGTTGGCGTCGGTCTCGAAGCGGACGTTGCCATTGGGGTCGTACTGGAAGCCCGCCAGCGTGACGCCGTCGCGCGTCGTCGCGACGACCTGGTTTTCGGCGTCGTAGCTGTAGCTGGTGACGATGCCGCGCCGGTCGGTCTCGGTGATCCGGTTGCCGACCCGATCGTAGGTGTAGCTGCGAGACGTGCCGACCGACGCCGGATCGACGATCCTGGTCACTCGCCCGACGGCGTCGCGCTCGTAGCGCGTCACCAAGCCACGCCGATCGGTCTCGGTCAGAATGCGGCTGGCTAGATCGTAAGTGGTCGAGGACGACGTCCCCACGGCCGACGGATCGTTGGTGCGTACCAGCCGATTGAGGCGGTCGTATTCGTAGCTCGAAACGAACCCGCGCGGATCGCGTTGGGTGAGCCGGTTGCCCGCGGCGTCGTAGGTGTAGACGCTGACCCGGTTCTCCGGCAGCTCCTCCCGCACCAGACGATGGAGTTCGTCGAAGGTCCGCGTCGTGACGGCGCCGTTCCCACTCGCTTGAGTCAGCACGTTGCCGTTCGGGTCGTAGGTGCGGGTTTCGAGAGGGCCGAGCAGGTCGCTACGCGTCAGCAGCCGGTCTACGTCGTCGTAGGTGCGCGTCTCGACGTTGCTGTTGGGGTAGCGGATCTCGGTCAGGTTGCCCACGGCGTCGTAGCCGAAACCGGTCGTCACCACGCCGGGCGGCGTCAGGCCCAGGGTTACTCGCTCGGAGGTGGAAGTCCGGCGGTCGCGAGCGTCGTAGGTGTGGGTGATTTCGTGGAGCCGGGCGTCGATTTGCCGGATCAGGTTGTTGGCGAAGTCGTACTCGAAGATCTGTTGGCGATCGAGCGCGTCGGTTTGACTGGTCAGCCGGTTGACGGCGTCGTAGGCGTAGCTGCGGGTCTGGTTGCGCGCGTCGGTCTCCTGAAGCAGGTTGCCGACCGCGTCGTAGCTGAAGCTGCTGCGCGCTCCGGTCGCATCGGTGGTCGAGAGCCGCCGGCCGAGACCATCGTAGGTGTGGATGGTGCGCTCGCCGAGGGCATCGATCTCGACCAACACCCGGCCTTCGCCGTCGAACACCTGGCGGTCCTCGACCACCCCGCCCTCGAACAGGCGGCGCACGGTGTGACGGCGGTCGAGTTCGTCGTAGCGGTGCTCGGTGACCTGAGGCCCAGAGAGACCGGGGCCGGTCAGGGTCTCGCGAATGACGTTGCCGTTGTCGTCGTAGGCGTAGGTGGTCACCCGGCCGAGAGGCTCGGTGCGGGTGGTGAGCCGCCCACCCAGATCGTAGGCAAAGGTGGTGTCGGCGCGCGGTGTAGCTCCCCCGAACCACCGACTCTCGACCACCTTCTCGCCTTCGCCCTCGTACGCCATGACTTTCACGTCGCCGAGGGCGTTGGTGATCTGGACGGTGCGGCCCTCGAGGTCGTTGTCGATCCTCGTCTCGCGGCCTAGACCGTCGGTCGAGACCACCGTCCGCGCGGCATCGTCGTAGGCGACGGTTTCCGTGGTCGCATCCGGGTGAGTGACCGTGATCCGCCGATCGAGGGTGTCGTAGTCGAACCGAGTGAGCTTGCCGGCGGGATCACTCTGGCTGATCGGCCGGCTCCGCGAGTCCCAACTCGTGACCGACCGGCCGCCCACCGCATCGGCGACGAGCACCGGATTGCCGTTGGCGTCGTAGGTGAAGGTCGTGGTCTTGCCGTTGGCGTTGGTCAGCGTCCGCTGGTTGCCCAACGAGTCGTAGCTGTAGCTCTCGACCCAGCCGAGGCTGGGAACCGCTTTGGTGAGCAAGTTGCCGCGGCCGTCGTAGGTCAACTCCGAGACCACGCCGTTGCGGTCGGTCAGCCGACGGATGCGGTCTTTGATGCCGGGGCGGGAGAACGAATCGGGCGGGAAGAAGTCGTAACGCACCGTCTTCGTCCCCGAGCCGCCCTCGACGTCGGTCACCGGCAGAGATTCGGTCAACACGTTGCCGTGTTCGTCGTGAGTGAACGTGGTGGTGACGCCGTTGCCGTCGGTACGGCTCGTCATCACGACGTCGTCGGCGGCCCAGGTCGTGTTCACCGTCGAGCCGTTGGGATCCGTGATCGACAGCGGGCTGCCGTACTTGTTGAGCCGGTAGATCCACTCCCCGCCGCGGCGGTCGGTGAAGCGGGTGGTCAGCTCCGGCGGTCGCGAGCCCAGCGCGACCGTGTCGTAAGTGAAGGTGGTGGTGCCGCCTTCCGGCTCGGTGAGCGTCTTCACGAACACCGAGGGCACCATGACGTTGCCCTGGACACCGACCTCACCCTTTTCGTAGGTGTACAGCGTCTCGGCGCCGGAAACGCCGTCGGTCACCGCGATCAGCTCGTGCCGGCGGTCAAACTCGGCGGTGGCCGGATCGGGATAGCTGTAGTTCTCGATCCGCGCGCCGCCCTCGCGGGCGGCCGAGGTGAGGTTGCCGTAGTCGTCGTAGGTGAAGGTCGTCTCGAGGCCGGCCGGGCCGGCGATCTTGGTGATCACCTCGCCCGAGAACAGGAAGAACGTCTTGCGTTCCCAGGTGAGCTCGATCTTGCGCCCGCCGGGATCGGTGACCGAAACCAACTTGGGCTCGAAGGACGTGCGGTCGTAGGTGAAGACCGACCGATTGCCGTTGGTGTCTTCGACGTAGTCGAGCATCCAAGACGATCCCCGTTTGGGGATGTAGTGGGAGCGCGTGCCGTCCTTCGAGTAGAAGTCGAAGCTGCCGTCCGCGGCGTTGGCGACGAGTGTGCCGTGGAAACCCTTGAGCGGGCGCAGGCCGCCGGCGCCGTCGTCGACGAAGCGCATTCCGCCGCCTTCGGGGCCGCTGACGATGATCTCGCCGCAGGGCGTGATGCTCAAGCCGGCTTCGAGGCTGTGGCCCCAGCCCACGCCCAAGGCGCCGAGCTGCTTGGCCTCGTTGGAGGAGTAGCTGCGGATGAACTCGAGCGGACGGCCGCGACCGGGCACCGAGAAGTCCGTGCGGACCACCGACAAGTGGCCGTCGAACAGATCGACTCCCTTGTAGATGGCGTGGCCCACCGGCAGCGAATCCTGGGTGCGGAACTCCGAGATCGCAGCGCCATCGATCCGGTCTTCGTGACCGTCGACCGCGGAGATACCGGAAAGCTCGAAGAGGTAGTCGCCGGGCAGCAAGTCCTCGGGCAGGATCAGGTGCTCATGGTCCCCGGCCGGGAAGGTCTCGCCGTCGATCAAGACCTCTTCGCCGCTGGTCACCGGCTCGCCGCCGGTACCCGTGCTCGAGATCTTCTTGAACTTGAGGGTGACTTCCGCTTCCTGGGTGGTGGTGAACTTGAAGTTGCTGCCGAACTGGCAGACCCGTTCGTTGAGCAGGTCGACGTCGCGCTGGAGCGAGACGAACCCCGAGACGTTGGTGAAGATGCGCTGGAACAGTGGCAGCTCGAAGCGGTCGCCCTTGGCCTCGACATCGGTGCCGCGGCTGGCCACCAGCTCGAGCTCGTAGTCCTTCTCGACATCCAGGTGGATGCCGCGCGGCAACGGAACCTCCCCGCTACCGGAGCGGTTGGCGGCCACTGCCCGGCCGCGCAGCGCGCCATCTTCATAAAGCGCCACCTCGATGTAGTAGGCGCTGTAGTCGGGCGGATCGAGCCGGAACTGGATCTTGGTCGCCTGCAGAGTGTTGCCGGTGTCGCCGAGTAACACCGGGTCGGGTACTACCGCGGTGATCTTGGGATCGAGCCCGTAGACCGAAGACAGGCCCCGAGAGATCTGGGTGCGGCGAGTGGTGACGCCCTCGACACAGGTGTCGCGGTTGACACTGGGCTCTTCGACCAGCACCTCGTTGGCCCGGAAGTCGAGGGTGTTCTCGCCGGCGGTCAAGCCGGTGGTGATGGTGGTCTCGTAGTGATCGCCGACGTAGGTAGCGCCCGAGGCCCGGCCGCCGTTGCCCACCGTGAAATCGAGCTGGGCGGTGGTCGGCCGCCAGGTCCGACCGGGGCCGTACTCGATGTAACAGTGGCCTTCGGTATCGACCTTGACCTCGTATTCGGGCCACTCGTAGCGCAGCGCCAGGGACACCGGCCGGCGATAGGACTCACCGACCTTGGCGCCTTGGACGTTGTTGCCGCGCTCATCCGAGAGGTAGGAGCTGTTCGAGGTGACCAGCGGAAAGCTCCGACACGAGCGCGATTCCTGGTAGGGGATCGACAGCGACGAAGCGCCCGGCGCGGTGATATCCACCGGGTAGGTGGTGCTGGTCGAGTTGCCGAGGATCACGCCGACGAACACACCGCGAATCGTCGAGGTCTTGGTCAAGCTGCTGCTGCCGCACTGGCCGAGCAGCGGCAACTTGATCGGGCAAGTGGCGAAGTCGAACACCACCGCGTTCTGGAAGTTGGCCGGCGCAGGCGAACAGTTGATCTGCGGCGCGCCCACGCTGAAGGTGATCGGCACGTTGGAAACGACGTTGTCGAAACGGTCCTCGGCCAGGATGATCAGCGTGTCGGACCACTGCCCGGCGATGCCGAAGCCGCCGCCCCCGCCGCCGAGGGTGTCGCGCATGTGGTGCGTCGGCCCGGGGTGCGCGAGGGCCGAGTAGGGCTCGGAGATGGGGATGACGCGCGGCCCCGCCGTCGCCACCGCCTCGATGACCATGGCGAGCGACTGGGTCGCCCACTCGTCCCCGGCGTTCCGTTGGGTGTAGACCGGGCTCTCGGAGGTCTTCTCGCCGGCCTTCAACGTGACCTGGGCGATGCCGAGCTCATTCGAGGTGACGAAGATCGGGTTGGCCTCGTTACCGTCGGCGTCGATCAACTTGCCGCCGCCCTGGGTGATCTCGAAGATCACCGCGGCGCCGGCCACGGGACGGCCGTCGACATCCCGCGCCAGCACCGCCAGCGGGGTGGTGAAGGGAGCTCCGACCTCACCTTCCTGGCCGTCGCCGGCCGGAATCTTCTGCAGCACCACGACCGACTGCGGGTCGTTGTTGGGCTCCGCCGAGTAGGGTGTGCCGAAGGCCTGGGCGAGGAAGTCCAAAATCCAGTTCGCCGGCGGTTCGGTGGACGCGCCGCCCGCGAGGCCGCCCGCGAGGAAGTAGCCGGCCGCGCCGGTGGCGGGCTCCTCCACCTTCCACACCGAGCCGCGCCAAGCGTTTCTCTGGATTTCGGCGCGCGGAATCTCGACCGTCAGACCTTGGCGGATCCAGTTCTCCACCTCCGCTTTGACCGCCGCCGGGTGGGCGAGCCCAGGCAATTCGGTGGCGACGTTGTCGCTGGTCAAAGTGACGACGCCGGGTCCGCCGGGAGCGCGGGCGAGGGCCAGGCCCTTGTCCGCCGAAATGCCGTCGACCTGGAGCTCGCGGGCGAAGGTCAAGCCTTCGAGGGCCGAGCCTTGAGCCGCGGACAAGCGCATCCAGTCACGGGCGGCAGTCGGGTCCGTGCCGTGAGCCAGGGGCTCGGCGGCGCGCAGGGCGGCGTCGAGGGTCACCCCGAGCCACTCGAAGGACGTCGGCAGGCCCAACACGGTCTTGACGCGCAGGGCGTTCGAAGCGATCACCACCGAAGGCAAGGGGCGCAGGACCTCGACGTCGAGCAGGCCGCCCAGGACGCTTTCGCCCTCGTCCCAACCCTCGGCGTAAGTGTGGGCAAACTGGGAAAGCAGCCGGGCAGCGAGGCGCTCGGAGTCCGCCAAGTCGTCAACCGGTTCGATCGGCCGCAGCGTCGCCTGGGCACCCAGGGCCAGGGCGTGGTACGAGCCTGCCACCACCACTTGGCCGCTGCGGTAGCTGCCGACGGGGCCCACCAGCTCGAGCTCGAGGCGATGCACCGCGCCCATCTCCAGGGGGTCGTCGGTGCCGATCGCAACCGGTTGGCCGTCCACGTTGAGCCGCGGGCGCAACCGCACCAGGTACATCGGCACCGCGTACAAACCGCCCCAGGCATTGACGGTGCGGTGATCCTCGACCGACGCCGGAGTGTAGGACCAGGTCACCCGGTGGCCGGCGAGAGCCGAAAGCGGCAGGGTGGCCTCGAGAATGACCGGGCTCGACTCACCGCTGCCGCGGCGGGCACGGAAGACGACGCGGTGTAGGTCCGTGGCGGGCAGGGACGACACTTCTTCGGTGACCGCCACGATGGTCGCCGGGAGTGAGCTGGGCAGGAACTTGAGGCGCTCGGCCACGTTCTCGCGGCTGCCGAGCTGGTCTTCCCATGAGCCGCCGGGGCCGCTCTGGAGGTAACCCTCAACTTCTTGACGAATCTGGCTCAGTAGGTCGGTCGCTTGCACCGCCGACTGGTAGTCGAGAATCTTCTCTGCCGTCGGGTAGGCCATCGCCCGCAGCACGCCCGTCGACGGCGTGCGGGTCACGCCCTTCAGCGCGGGTGCCAGCGGCACCCACAGCTTGCCGGAGAAGTCGACCACCGCGCCGCGGTAATTGGTGTAGGGCACGTGGGCGGAAACCCAGACGTGCTCGACTTCCACCGCCGCAACCCGGCCGCCGCGGATGACCGGGCGGTGGGCGATGCCGGCGCGCGCCAGAGCATCGGGCACGGCGGCGGCGTTCTGCAGGCCGAGCTCGGCGGCGACACTCTCGATCGGCCGCTCGAGCACGCCCCGGACGTAGCGGGCGGGCACCGAGGAAGCGCGCAGCAGGGCCACCAGCAGGCTCGCCTGGTCGACGTCGTTGCCGGCGCCGGAGCGCAGGGTGCCCTCGGCGCCCTTCATGGCTCCGGCGTAAAACTCGGTGCGAATGCCGTTCTTGACGAACTCGTAGACGGCCACGGCGTCGTAACCAAGCTCACCGGCTTTGTCGAGGATGAGCTTCGACAGCGGTGCCTCACCGTCCGCCGAGAGCTCCGCGGAGCCCGGATCGGCGGCGGCGGGGTCCAGGTAGGACGGCGTGATCGCCGGCGTCGCCCGCGGCACGCGGGTCGCCAGGGTGCCCCGGCGGTAGGGCAAAGCAGCGGCGCCGAGGGGAGCGAAGGGAGCCTCCCAACGCGGCAGGCCCGCGAGCAGAGAACGGGCTTCTTCGGCACTAGCGGCGAGGGCCTGGGCCGCGGCGGTGCGGCCCGTGGGCTCGTCACGGTAGCTCTTGACGAGCGGCCCGAGGGCGCCGTGGAGGCGATCGGACACGGCGAGATACGCGGCCCGCGCAGCTTCGAGCCGGGCCGTGATCTCGCCTCCGATACCGTGCTGGGTGAGGCGCGCGGCGGTGCGCGCGAACTCGCCTCGAACGACGAGATCCTGAGCTTCGAAGTCCTCCCAGGCGGCGACCAGGCTCGCGGGATCCCCTCCAGCCAGAGCACTCTCCAACTCCGACACGACGGCGGCGAGCTCGGCACCCGCACTACTGCGCGGCGGCAGGATCGGCCGGCGCAGCCTGGGCAGAGCCGCGGCTTCGCGAGCGACCGCCGAGCCGGCCCCCGAGGCCAGCGTAGACAGGACCCGGCGTTCGATGGCCGCCCGGCTCTCGGTCGCCGCGAGAGGCGCGGCGCAGAACGCCAGCAGCCCCGTCGTCAAGGCGAGTACCCCGGCGACCCCTCTACGATTTGCCCGCGTCGAAGCCACGCTTTTTCCTCCGTTTTTCGCCATCGACTCGCTGAATTTCATGGCTCGCCCCCTTCATCCGGACGAGCTTCGGAGGTCAGACCCTCGGTCTCCCCCGCCTTCGGTTCCAGGACCACGGTGGCCGGCGGGGATTCGGTTTCCCCATCGTCCACCACGAACCGGAACTGCCCCACCGCC
>JANRLG010000229.1:0-16230 GCA_033762835.1 Thermoanaerobaculia bacterium | reverse complement strand
CTGTTGTGTTGGACCCCCACCATTGCCGCCCCCGCCCCCCATCTCCTAGACTCCGCCACCATGCCCCTGCCCACTCGTCTCTCCACCGCCGTTGCCTCGGTGACGGGGAACCTCTTCCTCCTGGTTGGGTCGATCGTCCTGGGCTCGCTCGGGGTGATCGTGGGGATGGTGCCGCCGCGGACGTTTGGGACCTTCTACTTGATGAAGGTGTGGTCGCGGGGGTTGTTGCGGGCGAGTGGTTGCCGGGTGGTGGCGCGGGCGGAGGGCGAGCTGGAGCCGGGGCGGGGGTATGTGTTCCTGGCCAATCACCAGAGCCTGTTCGACATCCCCGCGGTGCTGGCGACGGTGCCGCAGCAGGTGCGGTTCGCGGCGAAGCGGACGTTGTTCCGGATTCCGGTTTTCGGGTGGTCGCTCTATGCCGGGGGGTTCATTCCGGTCGATCGTGGGGTCGGCTCGAAGGCCCAGGACACCTTTGCTGCTGCTCGCAAGTGGCTGGTGCGGGGGGTGTCGGTGCTGTTTTTCCCGGAGGGCACGCGCTCGCTGGACGGCAAGGTGGCGGCGTTCCAGCGCGGCGGCTTCCTGCTTGCGCTCAAGGAGAACATCCAGATCGTGCCGGTGGGGATCACCGGAACCATCGACATTCAGCGGCGCGGCAGCTTCGCCATTCACCCGCGGGAAGTCACCGTGTCTTACGGCAAACCCGTCGACCCGGCGGAGTTCGGGGTGCGGCGGCGGGCGGAGCTCGAGCACTTCGTCCGGGCGGAGGTGGCGCGGCTGGCCGGGGCCTTGTTGAGAGGGGAAAAGGACGAGGTGGACGAAGTGGACGACGTGGACAAGAAGAGCTGAGTTTCAGAGTCCTTCCGGTCCACTTCGGCCGCCTCGGCCTTCTCTCCTCTCCTGCCTTACCAAGTAACTCAGGGCCTGCCGCGTCAACCCCAGTCGCCGGGCTGCCTCGGCTTGATTACCGCCCGCGGCGGCCAGGGCCTCGCTCAGCAGGCGTTGCCGGAAGGCGTCCACCTGGGCGTGGAAACTCGACTCCGTGCGCACGCCGGTGGGCTCGGGTAGGTCCAGGTGCTCTGGTTCGATCGCGTCGTCGCCGGCCAGGGTTACGGCCACCCGCAGGACATTTTCGAGCTCCCGGACGTTGCCGGGCCAGGGATGGGCGAGCAGCCGCGCGCGGGTGCCGGGCGTCAGGCGGCTGCCGCCGAAGCGGGTGACGAAAAACTCGGCCAGGGCGAGCACATCCCCGCCGCGGTCGCGTAACGGCGGCAGCTCGACCCGCGCCACCTTCAGGCGATAAAACAGATCTTCCCGAAACGTGCGGGCGGCGACCATGGCGGCGAGGTCACGGTGGGTGGCGGCCACCACCCGCGCGTCCACCTTGCGGGGCAAACTCTCGCCGACCCGGCGGATCTCGCCTTCTTGCAGCACGCGCAGCAGCATGCCCTGGGCGGCGAGCGGCAGGTCGCCGATTTCATCCAAGAACACCGTGCCTCCGGCGGCGGTCTCGAACACCCCCTCGCGGTCGCGATCGGCGCCGGTGAAGGCGCCGCGAACGTGGCCGAAGAGGTCCGAAAGCAGCAGGTTCTCGGCCACCGCGGCACAGTTCAGGGCGACGAACGTCCGGCGCGCGCGGTCCGAGTGGCGGTGGACTTCCCGCGCCACCAGCTCCTTGCCGGTGCCGCTTTCGCCGAGCACGAGTACCGGCATGTCGCCGCGGGCGAGCCGTCGGGCGCGGTCCAGGGCTCCGCGGAAGGCCGGGTGATCGCCGATCAATCCGTCGGGAGACGGCCGGGCGTGCTCCGCCGAGGCATTCGGCGGGGGGCTGTCGCGAATGGCCACGGCAAACAAGGCCGTTAGGGTCTCGCTCGCGAAGGCGGCGTCGAGCCGCCACTCGAGATCCCCGATCGTGGTGCGTTGCCGGGCCGGCCCGCCGACGCCGCCCAGAATCACGGTGCGCTCGCCGAGCCGCGCGTCGTGCACTTCGAGGCGCGCCTCCGGGTGACCCGCCTGTTGGAACAACCGGCGCAGGGCCGCGGGGTTGCCCGCGGGCTCCCGAGCGTAGTCCGCGAGGGCTTGCCAGGGGCCGTGGTCGCGCTGCTCGAGCCGCTCGGCCAGGGCCAGGGCACCCGTGCGCCGAAGGGCTGCGGCGGCGCGGCGACGCCACGGGGCCGGGGCCACGCTGGGGCGGAAGAGCTCGGCGTCCGCCACCACCCGGGCGGCCCGGAAGGGCTCGAGCTGGGCCAAGTCCTCCCAGCGGGCGGCCGGGATTTCGTCGCCGGCCAGCAGCTCGAGCCATAGCTCGCGAGCAGGGCCGGCGCCCTCCGCGGCGGCTCGGGCAGCAGCGGTTTCGCCCGCGAGGGCGAGCACGGCGGGGATCTCTTCCCCCTCGAGCTCGGCGTAGGCCTCGGGGGGCACGGCTTCGAGCTCGGAGCGGGCGGCGGCGGAGTCGCCGAGCCAGCCGTGGGCGCGGGCGGCGAACAGGGCGAGCTCCTCGCGGTACCAGTCGAGCCGCGAGCGCTCGAGGATTTCGCGGGCCTCGGCGATCGGCGCCAGGGCGGCGCGGGCGCGGCCCAGGGCCAGCTCGTAGCGCGCCCACAGGCCGAGATCCTGGACTTGGCCGCGCCGGTTGTCCGATAGGCGATTCGACTCGAGGCTCTGGGTGAGGATCTCGGCGACGCCGGAGAGCCGGCCGCGGCGGATCCGAATCTCGGCAAGGTTGGCGAGGGCGAGGGTGGTTTGCCGGTTGCCGTCGCAGCCAGCGTACAGCCGTTGGGTGTGGAGGAACGCGCGTTCGGCGCCGGCCAAGTCCCCGGCGCGGGCACGGCCGATGCCGAGGTCGTTCCACAGGCCCGCCGCCTCCGAGCGCGCCAAGGCCCGGCGGTCAACGGCCAAGGCGCGAGCGAGCTCGCCGATCATGCCGGCGCCATCGGCCCGGCTCATGGCCGCGAGGGCGCGGGTTTGGTGCCAGCGCCAGCGCAGGGCGGCGCTCGCCGTGGGCGCTTCGGCCTGGGGGGCGACCTCCGCGAGCAGCCGGTCGAGGACGTCGAGATTTCGGCGGTCCCAAGCCGCCACGGCTTCGAGCAGCAGGTGGCGGGCGCGGGCATCGCCGTCCGCCGCCTTCGTGGCACGCCGGGTGACCGCGAGCCAGGCGGCCACGTCCTCTTCGTCGTTGCGAGTGCCGAAGGCGCGCAGGGCCACTTCGCCCAGCTCGAGCACCGTTTCGGTCGGCAGTCGAGTGAGGCTGCGGCCACCGGCGAGCTCCTTCAACTCCCGCCGGACGCCGCGAAGCTCGCCGAGTTGCATGCGGGCTTTGAGCCGGAGGGCGACCGCGCGCGGGTCCGCGGTGTCTTCCAGAGCGTCGAGGGTCGCTTGGGCGCGACCGCGCCGCCACAGACCGAGCGCGGCCTCGAACGGGGAGCCGGCCGTCGCCGCGTTCAGGGGCGCGAGCTCGGCACGGACCTGCGCCACGGCTTGGGAGGCGGAAAGGGGCGCTAGCCGCTGCTCCCAGAGAGTCGACAGCCGGCGGGCAGCGGCCCGCGCATCGCCCCGGCCGCCGCGGCTCAAGTCCCCGAACAGCACCCCGACCAGCTCGGCGAGCCGTTCCTGGACGAGCCGCGGGTCCTTGCCCGCGCGGCTGGTCAGGCCACAGAGCCGGCCGGCGGAGTCGAGTCCACCCCAGCCGTTCGCCAGGTGCCGCCCGGCCCCCGTGAGCTGTTCGAGGGCGGTCGCCCCGGCCAGCAGCAGCTCGAGTTTCTCGCGATCGGTCAGCTGGACCGCACCGAACGCGGTCACGGCCGGTGCCTCCAGGTCCCCCAAGGACCGCGGTCCTGCCCCGAGTGTGTCGCCCGACACCTCTCCCCCCGATTTCTTACCGCCTTGTGGACTTCGTGTATTCAGTGCGGAAAATCGACGAAGCGGGGCAAGGCGGGATCAGGGGCGCGTTCGCCAGCGGAGCGACAGGCAGGAAAATCCGGCGTCGACTTTGCCGATCTCGGAGTTTTCGAGCAGCACGACCCGGTAACCGGCGGCGGCCAGCCGGTCGGCGGTGCGCGGGAAGCGGGCGCCGACGAGCAGGTCGTCGTTGACGCGCAGGGCGTTCGCGGCCGCCTCTTCGTCGGGGGCGGTCTCGATCACCCGCAAGCCGCTGAAGAAGCCCGCGGCGGCGAGGCGGGGAGTGGCGAGCACGGTGGCGTCGTCGAGCAACGAGCTGTCCGACTTGAAATGGAGGACGCCGGGAGGCGTGGCGACGATCCGCGGGCGCCGGCCGAACTCGCGGAGGAGGGCAGCCAGGGCTTCTGCACCTGTTTCGTCGGTGCGGTCCGACCGGCCGATCAGCACCTCGTCGGCCGTCACCATCACGTCGCCGCCCTCGGCCGTGCCGGCTTCGAGGCGCAACACCCGCTCGAACCGGCGTTCCAGCTCGGGCGCCAGGGCCGCGGCCTCGCCCCGCCGGCTCTCCGCGCCAGGGTGCAGGACAATCGCGCCCTCGGGGAAGACGAGGGCGGGATCTTCGAGGAACACGGCGTCCGGGAAGTCGACGAGGGGGGGCAGCACTTCGACCGTGACGCCCGCGGCTTCGAGCGCCCGGACGTAAGCGGCCTGCTCGGCCAGCACGCCGGCCAGGGTGGGCGCGCCGCGGTCCACGGCGCGCAGGCCGTGGACGACCGAGGCCCCGGGGGTGCGCACGAGAGCGCGGTCGAAGCGCGCGGCCTGGTGGGAAGGGTTCATCGTCCGCCTCCGCCCGCCCCTTTGCGGGTCTCGATCGTCAATTCGAAGAGCTCGCTGGGAGTCGCGAGGTGGATGACGCCGTCTTGGATGGTGCAGGTGACGTCGAGCCGGCCCTCGACCCAGCCGGCGAGGGTCTCGGTGGCCGATTCGGGGATCTCGTGAACCTCGAGCCCGGAGATGCGCGCGAGCTCGTTCTGGTTTTGCTCCCACCACACGCCCACCGGTCGGCCGCCGTAGGCGTAGACCACGACGCGGGGAGAGCGCCCGGCGGCCTTGCGCAGGGCTTTGACGTCCGGCAGGCCGACCTCGATCCACAGTTCGATGGCCCCGGTCGGATCCCGCTGCCAGAGGGCCGCTTCCTCCGCGTTCGAGAGGCCCCGGCCGAACTCGAGGTCCGGGTGGGCATGGAGGGCGAAGGCAAGCAGGCGCACCATCATCCGTTCGTCGGTTTCGGACGGGTGGCGGGCGAGGGTCAAGCCGTGGTCGGCGTAGTACCCGCGGTCGAGGTCGGCGACGGTGAGTTGCGCCTTGAAGACGGTGGACTTGAGGGCCATGGGCGGCCGAGTGTAGCGCGGCGGTCGCTACAACTCGAACTCGGGCCAGCCCTCGGAGGTGGTGGTGCGGGGGGGGATGGGGCCGAAAATCGCGGGGGGAAACAATCGGTCCAACGCCGTGAGGAGCAGGTTTTCTCCGCGATGTCCATCGCGACTCTCGGCGAGTGCTCGCAGGTCGGCTTCGCTGGCGCTGGTGAATTCGAGGTCCCGGCGGGCCTCAGAGGAGGTTTTCGAGCTCACGGTAGCGGTCTCCCAGGCCTCGTCGTTCGAACTGACGACGAATCTCCTCGCGATCTACATCCTTCATCCTCAGTAGGTAGAGTACATCTTCCAAGTCCCTGAATCGCCCTGGATTCGTGGCCAACGCAAAGGCCTTCATGGCGGCCAAGTGTTCGGGGCTTGCGATCGGTGCTTCCAGATTCCTTGGCAAGGGTCGAGTTTGGCAGTGCGCGAAGATCTCTGCAGCGGTTTCCTCCCGCGCATACATCAGGTCCACGCGGCCTTTCGTGAGGTCGGCGTGCAAGTGATTCGAAAAAGCGGTCGAACGGTGCAGCGTTTCGTACCCGAGCCGTTCGAGCAGCGCCACCGCTCGGTCTTGGGATGCCAGGTCAACCAAGAAATCCGCGTCCAGGGTCGTGCGATCGTGGCCGTAAGCAGCGACCGCCAAACCACCGATCACGACGAACCGGATGCCCTCACGCTGGAAGGCTTCGACCAACAGCGGAAGCATGGTGCCGAAGTCCACACCCTCACCCCCGTTCCTCGTAGATCTTCGCGATCTCCACCATCACCCGCACGGCTTGCTCCATCTCCCACACGTCGGCCCATTCGAGCCGGGAGTGGATGTTGTGTTGGCCGGAGGCGAGGTTCGGGGTCGGCAGGTTCATGAAAGAGAGCTTCGAGCCGTCGGTGCCGCCGCGGATGGGCTTTTTCTTGAGTGGTAGCCCGAGGCGGCCCATGGCTTCCTCGGCGCTGGCCACGACCTGCGGGTGGTGGTCGAGCACCTCGCGCATGTTGCGGTAGGACTCCTTGACGACCACCGAACAGCTCGAACCCGGCCAATCCGCCACGGTGGCCTGGGCCAGCTCGGTCAACCAGCGTTCCTTCTCGGCGAGGCCCTCGCGCGTGAAGTCGCGGATGAGCAAGTCGACGGTGGTGCGTTCGACGCCCGAGTGGATCACGTTCGGGTGGACGTAACCCTCGTAGTCCTCGGTGGTTTCGGGCGATAGGCGGTCCTTGGGCAAGCGCGAGAGAAAGTCCGCGGCGATCTTGATCGAGTTGACCAGTTTGCCCTTGGCGTAACCGGGGTGGGTGTTGAAGCCCACGAAGGTCACGGACAGCGAGTCCGCCGAAAACGTCTCGGCCTCGACACAGCCGTGGCCGCCGCCGTCCAGGGTGTAGGCGTAACGCGCGCCGAAGCGTTCGACGGAGAAGAACTCGGTGCCGCGGCCCACCTCTTCGTCGGGCGTGAAGCCGACGCGGATCTCGCCGTGGGGGATCTCGGGGTGGGCCAGCAAGTACTCGACGCCCGTCATGATCTCCGCCACGCCGGCCTTGTCGTCGGCGCCCAGAAGCGTCGAGCCCGAGGAAGTCACGAGGTCGTGGCCGACGCTGCCGGCCAGTTCGGGCGAGTTCTCGAGGGTCAGCACGGCCGTGGGGTCGTCCGGCAGCTGGATCGGCCCGCCCGGGTAATTGCGGTGGACGAGCGGCACGACGTTCGTCCCGCTCATCTCGGGCGAGGTGTCGACATGGGCGATGAACCCGATCGTCGGCACCCCCGCCTTCGTCGTCGTCGCCGGCACCGTGGCCATCACGTAGCCGTGTTCGTCGATCGACACGTCGCTCGCACCCATCTCCTCGAGCTCGGTCTTCAGCAAGCGCAACAAGTCCCACTGTTTGGGCGTCGTCGGGTAACCGGGTGCCGTGAAGTCGCTCTGGGTGTCGATGCGGACGTAACGGAGGAAGCGCTCGAGGACGGATTCGGCGAGATGGGACAAGGGGGCCTCCCGGGGTGTGGTTCGGGAGGGAGTATAACGGGGTGATTCCGGCCTGTCCGCGGGCGGTCCGGGAAGAGGCTCCTCGTCCCGCCAGGGACGATTCCAGCCGGTGAGGGTGTCAACGTTAAGGGGAGCCTCCCGGCTGGCGGTGGGTTTGACGGTTGAAAGTGCGGGATGACGGCGTTCAATCCCTCGCGGCGGTGAGGGACTCGGAGAGGTTGGACAAGGGAAGAAAGACCAGGATGGCACCTCTCAAGGTTCCAGCCCGTGACGGCGAAGCAGATCGGCCCAAAGGTGCCGCCGCCGAGGAGGCTGGAATTCGGATCAAAGTGGCAGGCCTGCGCGAGGAATTTACGCTCTATTTTCGCTAGCCTCAGTGCGCTCTATAAGTACGGCATTCATTTGACGTAGATTCTTGGTTTGTAGTAGCGTCCATCTTTACCTCTATGGCGAGACCAAAGAACTCCGTGAGCACGGTCGTCATCTCGATTTCGACCACACCTAACACATGGGCGCTGCTTGACAGTCTGGCCAAAGAGAGTCTTCTCGGCAAGAACGTGGCCGAAGTTGCGGGACGACTCCTGAGCGAGAAGCTTGATGAGTTACTAGGCAAGACCGATGGTCGCGCAGCGAGATTGAATGCTCTTTTGGAGCAAATCATGTCGGAGGAAGGCCGAAAGGCATGAAGATGTCCTGAGAGATCTGAAACAAAGGCGACCGTAGTTTGAGGTCGGGGAGTCGCCAAATGCAGGATGGGCCAAAGAGGAAGTTGGATGTCGATAGGTTAGGGGCCCTCCAGACCCTGACGTCAGATCTCGTTCTGACCGCACAGATCGAACCTGCTCTACAGGATGCGCTCCGTTCGAAGTTCTCTAGCGCTGCGAGTGCCGAAGTTCTTCACTCTGTCGGGCAGTTTGCCAACGATCTTTTGCAAGCTTCGGTTGTTACGAGCTCTAGCAAGGGAGCTGACATGATCTCGGCAATCGATGTGGTCCAAGCCCGAGAGGCGATTTCGCCAACGGCTTCGAGTCCCGGCGAATCCTGGAGGGGTCTCCTCGGTGGCGCAATCCTGGGGGCCAGCGTAGAATTTGCGTTCACCTCACTGGGCTCTGCCACGATAGATACGAAAACGTCGGCAGTTGTCGTTCTGACAACGGTACTCGGAATGCTGTTAGTGGCGCCTGCCCTCTCTCGAGCAAGTCGGCGATCGTGGCGTAAGCGAGCCCCTAAGCCTGCACGGCGGACAGTAGTTTCTAGCGTTCGTCATCGTCGCCCCTAAGACCTCTTGTCGTTGCTCTGGATGCGCCCTTCTCTGGCTGTGCGAAATTGCGGCGATTAAGAAAATATCTCTTTATATAGACGAGAAAAGGCGCCGGCCCGGGGGCCAGGCGCCACGTTCCACTTTGGAAACGGCAGAGGAAGCCGAGCTCAGTGGCCGTCGGGGTCGATGTGCGGCCCGGCGTCCGCGGTGCTGCCGGCGCAGCGGCCATCGGGGTCGATCTGCGGCCCGGCTTCGCCGCAACCAGAGCCTTGGGTGCCGGTCGCGGCGGTCTCGAAGCCGAGCAGTTGATGGAACCAGGCGCCCAGGAACTCGAGGGGGTTAGTGAGGAACGCGGGGGCGCGCTCGGCTCCGAGGTCGGGTTCGGCCGCGTCGGTGAGCGGGGCGACGGCGAAAACGGCTAGGAGGAGAAGGGCACAGACGGAAACGGTGCGTCGTTGAGGCATGGGAGGCTCCTTGTCGACCGGCGGGCCAACGGATGACGCCACCATGGCGCCACCGGCCCGCCGCCGAAGCGATGCGGAGGCTCAGGTCCGGCGCTGGAAGCGCAGCGACGGGTTGTGCCGTGCGCGCTCGAGGTAAGCGGCCACTTCCTGCGCCATGGCAAGGGTCGCCGTCTCCTCTTCGATCGCCCGCTGGAAGAGGGCGAGGGCGGCCAGGGCTTCGCGATGGACGTCCCGCGACGCGAAGATTGCCACCATCTGCCGGGCTAAACCCTTGGCTTCCTGCCCGCGGTCGGTTTCGAGCAGCAACTGGGCGAGGTCGAGCGAAACCAGGGCCGCGTCGTAGCCGATGCCGGCGTCGATGAAACCGTCCCGCGCTTGGCGCAGGACGGCCTCGGCTAAGGCGTGTTGGCTGAGCCGCCGGCAAATCAAGCCCTCGACCCAGAGGAATCGCAACCGGTCGAGCCGGGAACCCACGCGTCGCGAAAGCTCGCGCAACTCGGGCAGCAACTGGCTGGCTTCGTCGGCGCGGCCGATCTCGGACAGATACAGGGCGAGGTTGTTTTTGACCGTGAAGAGCAGCCGTGGGTCCCGGTCGGTGTCGAGCACCCCGTTGGCCTCGGCGAGGGCCACGATAGCGCCTTCGCTTTCACCCATGTCGTGCGACAGCGTCGCCTTCTTGATCAGCGCGCGGCCCACGAGATGTGAGTCGTTGGCCGCGCGATAAAGGGCGATCACCCGGTCGAGAGTGTCGGCGGCCTCGACGAAGCGGCGTTGGTCGCGCAGGTAACTCGCCTTGAGATCGAGAAGCGCCGCTTCTTCCACGGCGTCGCCGGTGCCCTTCTGCCGGTAGCTCTCGGCCAGCTCGAAGGCCTCCGCGACTCGGCGGAGGTCGGAAGCGATGCGCCGGCAGTTGGCGATGTAACCCCAGGCCTCGGCCATCAGGTCGTGGATCAAGCCCCAGCCATGGAGCTGAGGGTCGAGCCGCTGGATCACCGTCAGTGCGAGCTCCGCGAACTCCTCGGCCCCC
Source organism: Thermoanaerobaculia bacterium (assembly GCA_033762835.1). GTDB lineage: Bacteria > Acidobacteriota > Thermoanaerobaculia > Multivoradales > DATKCC01 > JANRLG01. The sequence continues at coordinate 6,196 of JANRLG010000229.1, read as the reverse complement.
ACCGGGTCTTCACTCCAGCGCTCGCGGCACAACTCGAGCAGGTGTTCGGCCAAGCCGTAATTCTGGTAGCGCGTCGAGTTCTCGACCATCCAGTGTTGCCGGGTGGCCGGCTGGCGCGCAAGCTCGGCGCGCAACCGTGGCGCCGCTGCCCGCTCCTGCTCGATGCGCAGGCCGGCGCGCTCGAGCTGGTCCGCCAAGCGACCGAGCACACCGGAGTAGCCGTCCGGCGGCATCTTCAAACGCACGCCGCCGAACATCTCGTGGAACAAGGCTTGGGCAGCTTCCCCCTCGGCCTCGAGCAAGCCGCGGCAGCCGTCACAGACGAAAAGGTGCCAGCCGACCTCCATCATCTCGTCGCGCGGGAGCTCCTGCGCGACAAAACGGCGGACGAGGTCGCGATCGACGTGGTTCGTGGTCATAACGAGGTCTCGCGGGAAAAGTCGTGAGGATTCGTCATCGAAGTCGCGGCTCGAGGTATCTAAGGTTCTCTTGTCGGAAACAATCGTAGCATGGAGCGTCTCTCCTGAAGCAATAGTTTTGCTTCAAGAAAAGGGCGGCGGGTAATGCGTTCCCGCTGAGGGGACCTCACCCCCCGACCCCCTCTCACCACCGCCCTCGGACCCCCGACCGGGAGAGGGGGCCGGGGGGTGAGGGCTTCGCCGCCCGGCACCGCACGGCGGTAAGATGGCGTAATCCGTGAGCGCCGACCGCGACTCCCGAGCCCTGCGGGGTTTCGTCCTCGAGCCGAGCTTCCGGCTCGAACGGGGGCGCGGCGTGGTCTGGCTGGCGGGGGTGCTCGAGACGGGGGAGTCGTTCCTCGTACGCGAGCACCGCGCCGAGCCTTACTTCTATGTGCGCGCCGAGGACGTCGCCCGGTTGGCCCCGGACCGCTTGCGGGGCGTGGTGCTGGCCGAGACCGACCGCGGCACGTTTCGCGGCGAGCCCGTCGTTCGCCTGACGGTGGGCCGGCCGGCGGAGGTTTCGTACCTCGCGGCCCGGCTCGAGCGAGAGGGCGTCCGTACTTACGAAGCCGACGTCCGGTTCGCCAGTCGCTTTCTCATCGATCGCGGTCTGCGCGGCTCGTTGGCGATTCGCGGGCCGTCGCGCCGGGACTTCGGCTTCGACCGGGTCTTCGACGATCCCGAGTTGACGCCTGCCGACTGGACGCCGCGGCTTTCGGTGCTCGCCTTTGATCTCGAAACCGACCCCGGCACCGGCGAAGTCCTGGCGGCGGCGCTGGTCGGCAGCGAAGGGGCCTCCGAGGTCCTGATGCGTCCGCCGACCGGGCAGTCGGTGCCGGAAGGCGTGACCGCCTGTGCCACCGAGGGCGAGTTGTTGGCCACCTTTTGCCGCCGGGTGCGCGAGATCGACCCGGACGTGCTGACCGGCTGGAACATCGTGGAGTTCGACCTGCCCGTCCTCGTGCGGGCCGCCGAGCGCTGGGGCGGTTTGCTCGAGCTGGGCCGGGCTCCCGGCAGCGTGCGGCTGGCGCGCCAGGGCGGCGTCGCGACCGTGCCCGGGCGGGCCGTGCTCGACGGCTTGCGCTTGGTGCGCGGGGCGTCGATCCGGCTCGAGAGCTACCGGCTCGACGCTGTTGCCCGGCACTACCTCGGCCGCGGCAAGGTGGCCTCGGCGGGGGAGGGCGGCCAGGAGATCCTCGTACTCTGGCATGGGGACCGCGAGCGCCTGGCGGAGTACAACCGGGTCGATGCCGAGCTGGCCTTGGAAATCGTCTCGAAGCTGCAACTCGTCGAGCTGGCCGTCGAACGCAGTCGGTTGACCGGCCTGCCGCCGGATCGGCTCGGCTCGTCCATCGCGGCCTTCGACTTCCTCTATCTGATGGCCCTCGGCCGGCGCGGCACGGTGGCGCGCACCCTGGGTAGCCGCGGCGCGGTGGTCGACGACACCGGCCTGCCCGAGATCGCCGAGGGCGGCCACGTGCTCGAACCGGTCACCGGGTTGCACGAGCAGGTCTGGGTCTTCGACTTCAAGAGTCTGTACCCGAGCGTCATTCGGACCTTCGGCATCGATCCGCTCAACTTCGTGCCCAACCCGGAGCCGGCGGCGGACGTTCTGCGGGCACCGAACGGCGCGGCGTTCCGGCGCACGCCGCCGGGCATTCTGCCGGGACTGCTGGACGAGCTGATGCCCCGCCGCGAGGCGGCTCAGCGAGCCGGCGACGGGATCACGGCCTATGCCATCAAGATCCTGATGAACTCGTTCTACGGCGTGCTGGCCACCTCGGCCTGTCGCTTCGCGGACCAGCGCATCGCCAACGCCATCACGTCGTTCGGCCGCGTCGTCTTGCTCGAGACCAAACGGCGCATCGAGGCCTTGGGCTATCGCGTGCTCTATGGCGACACCGACAGCTTGTTCGTGGCCTCGGGCTGTGCCGACGGCGTCTCGGCCCGGGCGCGCGGGCCGGAGCTAGCGGCACGGCTGACTCGCGAGCTGACGGCCTGGGTGCGCCGCGAGTTCCGGGTCGAAAGCCGGCTCGTGCCGAGCTTCCAGACCGTCTACGCCCAGCTGCTGCTGCCCGCCATCCGCGGCAGCGAGCGCGGCGCCCGCAAGCGTTACGCCGGTTGGGTCGAGGAGCCCGACGGGGGCGGCCGGGTGGTGTTCGTGGGCATGGAGGCGGTGCGTAGCGATTGGACCGAACTTGGCCGGCGCGTCCAGAAAGAGCTCTACGAGCGCTTCTTTCGTCGCGAGGACGTGGCGCCTTACTTGATCGGCGTGCTCGCGGACCTGCGCGCCGGCCGGCTCGATGATCAGCTGGTCTACAAGAAGCGTCTGCGTAAGGAGCCGGCGGCCTACACGGCCACCACGCCGCCCCACGTGGCGGCAGCGCGCAAAGCCGGCCGCGGACGCTCGGGCACGGTGAGTTATGTAGTGACGACCGCCGGCCCCGAACCCGTGGACGGTGCCGCGGACCCTCTCGATTACGAGCACTACGTCGACAAACAGCTGCGACCGGTGGCCCTGCCGGTGCTCGAGCGGCTGGGACTCGACTTCGAGGAGATCGCCGGGCGGGGGCACCAGCTCGGACTTTTCAAACGATGACTGTCCCTTTTCGCGGGAGGCAGGACACCGAAGAGGGCAGATCTTCCGGAGACGTTCCGGAAGCCCCATAGCGTACCGCCTCGTCCTCCGTCGCGCCCCGTCAAGCCCGACGATCCCAGGCCGAGGCATTTCCCCGGGCGCCGTCAGACCCGGAGGAAGGATTCTTCTCGATGAAACTCGCCCTTCGTGTCGGAGCCGGGGCACTCCTGGCCCTCGTGTTCTTGCCGACCACTGTTTTCGCCGGGGGCGCCTGGCTCCCGGGTAAGGGGAACGGGGACGTCCAAATCGGCTTCAGCCGCAAACAGGCCGATACCTCGTGGGATGCCAACGGCGACATTCTCAACCACACCGGCCGCGCGGAGTCTCACGACTTCCGGTATGGCTACGTCTCCGGCGAGGTCGGCGTCGCCGAGCCGCTCTCGGTCCACTTCCTGGTGACCTATCTGTGGGGCCTCGAGGGCCCGCGGGACGACCAAACGAAAAACGTCGGCTTTTCGGACGCCTGGTTTGGCGCCAAGTATCGGCTGAAGGGCGGCGATTGGCCCATGGCGCTGGCCTTCACGATGCGCACCGACGTGTTCTACGCCCAAGAAGGCCCCTACACGCGGGACCTCTACGACGTGAACGGCAACTTCGTGGTCGAGTCCCCGGAGTGGCGCGGCGTGCTCAAGGAGGACTACTCCCTGACCTACCTGGTGAGCCATTCGTTGGGCGGTGGCAAGGGCTGGTGGAACTTCGAAACCGGCTACACCCGCCGCGAGGGAGCTCCCGCGGATCAGGTCCCGGTGACCTCCGATATCGGCTGGCGCCTGCCTTGGAAGGACATCACGATCAAGGGCAGCGCCGTTTTCATCCGCAGCGTGGGCAACGACTCGCCGCGCCGGCCGGACGACCGCTTCGGCTCGCGGCCGGGATACAGCTTCAATGATGCCAGCATGGGCCGGCTGGGGGTGTCCTTCGGGATTCCGCTCGGCAGCGAGAAGCGCTGGACGCTCGAGGCGGGGTACAACGAGTGGGTCTGGGGCCGCTCCGCGCGCCGTTACGAGGAGCCGTTCCTGCTCATAAGTCGCCGCTTCTGAGCGTGGCTGGGGGTGCCGTCTTCGGCGCCCCCAGGACGTTCACCCTCACTTGGCGCGGGCGTACTTGATCTCCATCGTCTTCACTTCCTTGCCGCCCCGGGTTTCAAACCACTCCATGGTTTCCGCTTCGGCCGTCTCGATGACCACCGTGCGGACCTTGACCGTCTCCTTGGTCATCGGGTCGTTGATGGTCAAGTCGAAGACCAGCTTGCCGTCCGCCTGACGGCTGCCGGTGCCGGACACGAGGGCCGTCGTCATGTTGTCGTTCCAGGTCGTCCAGTACTTGCCGGTGACGTTGTCGTAGCCGGTCATGCCGTAGCCCTCGAAGGGCATACCCATCATGTCGGCCTTGACCTTCTCGACCAGCACGCGACCGCCGAGCATGGGTTCGCGGGTGACCGTGCCGGTGGTGACCATGGGCGGTTGGCTCGGGTCCATCCAGAAGCTCGAGGTCATGGTCCACGCGCCCGCACGGGCCATGAGGGCCTGGTGCGCCTCGCCGGTTTTCATGGCCGCCATCATGGCGACCATCATCGGATCGGCGCCGCCCTGTTCTTGTTGGGCTTGGCTGACGCCGGGCAGACCGGCGAGAAGGACGAGGGCGAGCACAGAGAGGTTCCGAAGTCGGGGCATCACAGTTTCTCCTTGTTCGATGACAGGGCAACAGCGCTCGAGAGGATACCACGAGTTACGCCGGAGTACCGCTGAAAGGGGGAAGCCGATCCTTCGGCCTTCTGAAGACACGGCTCTGTTAGGCTCGGATCCATGAGCGACCCTCGTTATCCCCTCGGTCCCTTCGTCCGTCCAGAAACCGTCACTCCTGCCGAGCGGGCCGCGTGGGTGGCCGAGATCGCCGCCGCGCCCGCGGCTCTGCGCGCGGCAGTGGCCGGACTCGACGACGCCCAGCTCGACACGCCCTACCGCGAGGGCGGCTGGACGGTGCGCCAGCTGGTTCACCATTTGCCGGACAGCCACCTCAACGCCTACATCCGCTTCAAATGGGCGACGACCGAGGACAAGCCGGCGATCAAGGCCTACGACGAAAAGGGCTGGGCCGAGCTCGCGGACGCGCGCACGGCGGACCCGGAATGGTCCCTGGCGCTGTTCGAGGCCCTCCACGGCCGTTGGGTGGCCTTCCTGCACCTGCTCAGCGAAGACGACTGGCGGCGTGAGTTCATCCATCCCAAGCATGGCGCCATGAGCCTCGAAGTCACCGCTGCCATGTACGCCTGGCACGGCCGTCACCACGTCGCCCACGTCACGGAGTTGCGCCGCCGCCAGGGCTGGTGAAGAAGGAGGCCCCGTGGATCGAGTTCGTTTGTTTCTCGCCTATGCCGCGTGGTTTCTGCTGCCCCCGGCGCTGGTGTTCTGGTTCGTGCTCCATCCATTGGTGAATCTCTGGCGCAAGGTCGGCCCGGGGGTGACTTATGCCGTCCTGACGGTGATCATGTTCACCACCGGGTTCGGAATGTACCTCCTGCGCCACCGCGTGCCGCCCACGGACCTCGGCTTCGAGCCGCTCTACGCCGTGCTCGGCGGCGCGTTTCTGGTCGGGGGCTACGCCATCGCTTGGCAGCGCCGCAAGCAGCTGACCAAGCGCATCCTCGTCGGCCTGCCCGAGTTGGCCCCCCAGGGGGCGCCGTCGAAGCTGCTGGTCGAAGGCATCTACGCCCACATCCGTCATCCGCGGTATGTCGAGTTCACGCTGATCCTGGCCGGCAGCTGCCTGATCGCGAACTACGCGGCGGCGTACTGGATCCTCGCGGCCACGGTGGTTGGCCTCTACTTGATCGTGCTGCTCGAGGAGCGCGAGCTGGTGGCCCGCTTCGGCGACGAGTACCGGCGTTATGCCGAGCGGGTGCCGCGTTTCCTGCCGCGGAAGCGGGAGTAGTCGTGCGGCTCGGGCTCGCTTTACTGCTCATCGCCGCCGTGCTCCCGGCGGCCGAGGCGCCGCGGCCGTTTCTGCGCGCCGTGGGGACCGTCCAGGACGGTGGCTTACCCCACGCCGGCTGCACCTGCGAACGGTGCGAGGTGGCTCGCCGCGAGCCGGGCAAGAA
>JANRLG010000228.1:0-9130 GCA_033762835.1 Thermoanaerobaculia bacterium | reverse complement strand
CGGTGCCGAAGCGGCCGAACCTCAGCATTTTGCCGGCCTTCGGAGACAACGCGGACTTCGGCCGGTTGCACGCCGAGGGACCGTGGCGGCGGCTTCTGGTCGACGACCCGATCGCCGGGCTCGAATTCTTCGACGCGGTGCTGGGTGTGCTTGGCGAAGGCCGGGATCACGTGTTGATCGACTCCCGCACCGGCATCACGGACGTCGGCGGACTGCTTTCCGCTGTACTTCCCCACTTGACGGTGCTCGTCGCGAGCTATGGCCAGCAGAGTCTCGAAGGCTTCACCTACGTTCGCAAAGCGCTTGAACGGGCAACCGGCGAAGACGGTCAGCTCCCCGTGCGGCAGCGACTTGATCCCGGCGCCCGACTCGAAATCCTGCATGTCCTTTCCCCGGTGCCCGCGGAGACCGAAGAGGCCGTCCTCCGGCGCCAGGCGTGGACCGAGATGTGGCCAAGCCTCGCACCGATCGAGGTTCCTTTCGACCTACGTCTCTTGTGGAGCGAGCACCTACTTGTTGCCGAGGACCTCGAGAGCCCCGCAGGGCGGGCCTATAGCCGGATCGCTGCGCGGGTGGCTGCCGCGCGAGCTGCTCTCCTCGAGGCGCTCGAAGAATCCGCCGCGACGGAAGTGCGTTACCCGCAGACCCTTGAGGCACGGGAGGGGGATGGCTCGTTCCGCGACCGCCCCGGGGACCGCACCGCCCGCGGCTGGACGTTCGAGCGCCGAGTGGGTCGGCTGCTCGAGCTCCATGGCTACATGGTCGAGCCCGAACAGCTGCTCGGTGGCAACCGAGTGGATCTAGTCGCTCGACTGGCGACGGGTTTGGAGGAGCAGTGCTGGTGGGTGGAGTGTAAGGACCACCGCCAGGCCGTGCCGAAGAAGGTATTGTCGGAGCTGGCCGAGTGGCTGGATACCGATGACGGCAAGCGGCAGCGCGCGCGCGGGATGGTGGTTGCGCGGAGCTTTAGTCCCGCGGCCGTCACGTTCGCCGCGCAACGAGTCGACATCAAGGTCTGGACGGTCGACGAGCTGGAGCGCCGGCTGTTCGATGCCCGGCCGTATCTCACGAGCCTCGTCCAGAGCTTCGAGTCGAGCACGCTCGCCCGCACCTACGTGCACCAGCGGGTGTGGCTGGAAGACCGACCCGCGGAAGAGGCCGTCGTCGAGCTACTGGCCCATGCCGTCGCCTGGGCGCACGGGGCGGGCAATCGGCTATGGCTGCTGCTCGGGGACTACGGCACAGGCAAGAGCGTGTTCTTCCGCCGCTTCGGGTGCGAGCTGGCGAAGGCGGCGCTGGCGGACCCGGAAGCGCCGATTCCGATCGCCATCGACTTGAAGGAGTTCCCGAACGCCACCTCGGCAGAGACGCTTTTTTTCGAACATCTGAAGCGCTACGCGCCGGATTTCCGGGGGAATTCGGAGGCCCTGCGGCACTTGCTGGCGGCGGGCCGGGCAGTGCTGCTGCTCGACGGCTTCGACGAGATGGGGGTGGCCGCCGCGGGACGTAGCGTGGACGAGCAGTTCCGTGAGCTGGCGCGGTTGGCCGGCGAGGAGCCGCTCGAGCCGAAGCGCGGCAACCGGGTGCTGGTGACGTGCCGCACGCATTTTTTCCGCGATCAGCAGCAAGTCAAGGACGCCGCCACGGGCAAGCTCGAAGGCTTCACCCCGAAAGCCAGCGAGGACTCCGCCCTCGGCCGCCTGGCCCGCCGTTTCGCCGCCACGATCGACTAGCTCCAGGTGTTCGACGACGAGCAGATCGCGGCTTTCCTCGAGCTGCACCTGGGGAAGGCGGATGCTGAGCGAGCGCGGAAGTTCATCGAGAAGACCTACGACTTGAAGACCTTGGCTCCGCGGCCGGTGTTGCTCGAGATGATCGTCAAGTCCCTGCCCACGTTATGGCGGGACGACGCCAAGACGATCACGCCGGCGGGCCTTTACGAGCACTACACGCGGCTCTGGCTGGAGGACCGCAGCGGGCGCAATCTGGAAACGCCGCCGGTGCTGCGCCACCGCTTGCTCCAAGTGCTCGCCGCCTCGTTGTGGCGAAAGACGGACCGGCAAATGCACCACCGCGAGCTGCTCGAAGAAGTGGAGCGGATGGCGCCGCTCTTTCCGGGGCTCGACTACACGCGGGTGGACGTGGAGCTGCGCACGGCGGCTTTTCTGGTGCGCTCGGCGGAGGGTTATTACCGCTTCTCCCACAAGAGCTTCCTCGAGTACTTCCTGGCTGGCCACCTCTGGGCCGATCTCGGCGTCGGCGCCGAGGCGGCGGCCAAGGCACTGGACCTGCCGCCGCTGACCCTAGAGGTCGGCAAGTTCTTCTGGGAGCTGACCGCGGAGGGGCGGGAGGAGCGGGTGGCGGCCTTGCGAGGCGTGCTTCAGGCCCCGTACCGAGTAGGGGTGAGCGAAAACGCGTTGCGCTTGGGGGCGTGGAGCTGGGAGGTGACGGAAGTGGCGTTTCGGGTAGAGGGGGCTATGTTACCCGGCGCCCAGCTGCGCAGCGAGGTGCTCGGCTTCTTGGAGCTGCCGGAGGCGGACCTGACAGGGGCCGACTTCCGCGGCACGGTGTTCGGCAAAGCCGTTTTCCACGGCGCGAGGATGGCGGGCGTGAGGCTCGCGGAAGCGCAACTCGAGGGGGCAGCGTTCCAGGGTGCCGATCTGACCGGAGCAGACTTCACCCTCGCGGAGCTATCCGGAAGCGACTTCCAGGGTGCGCGGCTCGAAGGAGCCCTTTTCCTGGATGCGGAGCTCGACGAAGCGAACTTTACGGAAGCGGACCTCCGTAACGCGGACTTGACCGGTGCGAGCGGCGGCTTGGTCAGCCTGAAACGAGCAGAACTCAGGGGCGTAGGTCTTGCCGAGACGGTTTTCGTCGCTCTCGAAGTGGACCAAGCTTCGATCTTGAAAGCAGTAACCTCCGGCTGGCTACGGCGGCCCGACACGCCGATCGAACCCACCTGCCTGGTCGGGTTGCCCCCCCGCCACCCCTCATGGGCTTGGCTCCAAGCCCTCGCCTTCTCGCCGGACGGCCGCTGGGTCGCAAGCGCCGCAAATAGCGGCGAGATCCTGATCCGCGACCCTCGTTCCGGGGTGGTTCGCCGGAAGCTGTCCGGCCACTCGGGGCGTGTCTGGGCTCTGGCGTGGAGCGGCGAGGGGGGGCGGCTCGCCTCGGCGGGCTCCGACGGCCGCATCCGCATTTGGGACCTCGAAGCCGGCCGGCTCGTCGCCGAGCTTTCCGCCCTCGACAGCGGCCTCGGCCTCGTCTCCATCCCCGGCGGCTTCTACTCCACCTGGAACCCCGACGGCACACCCGGGCGGGCGCTGGGGCCGCGGGAGGCGCAGATCGAGATTCCTTTGCCGAATGGCGCGCGGTACTTGCCGCTGGGGCCGTTGGCGGAGGAGCTGCACCAGCCGGAGAAGGTGCGGGCGGCCCTCGCTGCCGAACTTTGATCTAATCCCCCTCGAACCACCCCCGAGGGACCCCACCATGACGACTCCGGTTTCGACCCCTGCCCGTGAAGAGCTCGCCCGCCGTTTGAAAGCTTCGCGCGAGGGCGGGGGGACGGCGCGGGTGGCACGGCAACATGAGGAGGGGAAGCTGACGGCCCACGAGCGGGTGGAGCTGCTGCTCGACCCGGAGTCGTTCGTGGAGCTCGACGCCCTCGTCACCCACCGCTGCCAGGACTTCGGCATGGCTGGGCACACGGTGCCGGGGGACGGCGTGGTCACGGGCCACGGCACGATCGACGGGCGGCTGGTGTACGTCTTCGCCCAGGACTTCACCGTCTTCGGCGGCTCGTTGTCCGAGACGAACGCCAGGAAGATCCTCAAAATCATGGACTTGGCGCTCGAGAACGGGGCGCCGGTCATCGGCCTGAACGACTCGGGCGGGGCGCGGATTCAAGAGGGCGTGGCGTCGCTCGGGGGTTACGCGGACATCTTCCTGCGCAACACCCTGGCCTCCGGAGTCGTGCCGCAGATCTCGGCGATTTTGGGGCCGTGCGCGGGTGGGGCGGTGTATTCGCCGGCGATCACGGACTTCATCTTCATGGTCGAAGGCACGAGCTACATGTTCGTGACCGGGCCGGACGTGATCAAAACGGTGACCCACGAGGAGGTCACCAAGGAAGACTTGGGCGGTGCCGCCACCCACAGCGCCAAGAGCGGCGTCTGCCACTTCACGGTGCCGAACGACGCGGCGTGCCTGGCGGCGATCCGCGAGTTGCTTTCCTACCTGCCCTCGAACAACTTGGACGACCCGCCGGTCCAGCACACGGACGACCCGGTCGACCGCGAGGACGTGGAACTCGACACGCTGGTGCCCGCGGACCCGAACAAGCCGTACGACATCAAGAAGCTGATCGAGCGGGTAGTGGACGAGGGCCGGCTGTTCGAGGTCCACGCCGCCTACGCCAAGAACATCGTGGTCGGTTTCGCGCGGCTGGGCGGCCAGCCGGTGGGCATCGTGGCCAATCAGCCGGCGTACCTGGCTGGCGTGCTCGACATCGACGCGTCGCTCAAAGGCGCCCGCTTCGTGCGCTTCTGCGACGCCTTCAACATTCCTCTCGTGACCTTCGAGGACGTGCCCGGCTTCCTGCCCGGCACCCAGCAGGAGTTCGGCGGCATCATCAAACACGGTGCCAAGCTGCTCTTCGCCTACGCCGAGGCGACGGTGCCAAAGCTGACCGTGATCACCCGCAAGGCCTACGGCGGCGCCTACTGCGTGATGGCCTCGAAACACCTGCGAACCGACGTCAACCTCGCCTACCCGACCGCGGAGATCGCCGTCATGGGCCCCGAGGGCGCCGTCAACATCCTCTACCGGCGAGACTTGCTCGACGCCGCCGACCCCGCCGCCGTGCGCGCCGAGAAGGTTGCCGAGTACCGAGCCAAGTTCTCGAACCCCTATGTTGCCGCCGAACGCGGCTTCGTCGACGCCGTCATCGAGCCGCGCACCACCCGCCCGACCCTGATCCGCGCCCTGCGGCAGCTCGCCGGCAAGCGGCAGAAGCTGCCGGCGAAGAAGCACGGGAACATTCCGTTGTAGGGACGGGCGACCTCACGCCAGCCAATTCTCGACTGGGAGGCCCGCTACGCGCTCGAACTCGCGGAGGTTGTTCGTCACCAAGCAGAGCCCCAGCGCTCGCGCGTGGGCGGCGAGCAGCAAGTCGTGGGCACCGATCAGCTGGCCTCGGCGTTCAAGGTCCATGCGGATACTGGCGTAGTGGCGATCCACGTCTCGACCGAGAGGAAGGATCTCGATGGCCGCGAGGATCTGGGCCACGCGCGCTGCGAGCCGGGTCGAACCCTTCTTTTCGACTCCGAAACGCAGCTCGCAGGCGACGATGATGCTGGTAGCCACGGCTCGCTCGCCGACCGCCGCGAGGCGCGCCGCCACTGGGCCCGCGGGATCGTGGGTCAAATGGGACAGGATGTTCGTGTCGAGCAGATAACGCAGAGCCATGTCAGAGGCTCACGGGTTCGGGAAGCCGATCCTCGAATTCAGGGAGCTGTTCCTCGATAGGCTCCCAAGAAGCGAGTAGCGCGAGCAGAGAGGTCTTGGGGACCGGCTCTACGATCAACCGATCCCCTTCCTTGTGGATCATGGCTTCCGAACCCGGTAGCTCGAGATCACGGGGAATGCGCAGAGCTTGGCTCGTGCCGTTCTTGAACAGTCGCACGCGGCGCAGATTGACGATGGCGTCCACGGAGACCCCCTTCCATAGGCTAAGGCATAGGCTAACATCAAAGACAGGTCGGCTGGCGACCTTGGTAGAGTCCTGCCCGGCTGAGGAGACTGTGACATGGCGCTGCCCTACCTCTGGGACTACGAACTCGACGAGAGCGACTTTCAGGCGTTGCTCGATGACCGGGCCTCGTTTGGGCGGCTCGATCGCGACTGGGCGGCGGTGCGGCTGATCGAGTACGCGCCTTACCGGGAAATCGTACAGCGGTTGGGCTTTCCTGCCCTCTTGGCCGGTTGGCCGCGGTGGCGGGGACGGATTCGGTCCGAGACCAGGCGCCGCGGGCTGGACTTCGCGATGGAGTGGCTCCCGGTTCATCACCCGGAGTTGTTTCCGCCTTGACAGATTCGCCCCCCTGGGCAAAGCTCCATCCTCGTTTCGGACGGGTTTGGCCACCAGGAGGGCGGTTTCCATGAGCGAAAGAGCGCAGGAACTTCGACGGCGGCGGCAGCGGCGGGGCAAGCGCCTGGCCAAACGGCGGCGGGACGCGATCGCGGAAGGCAAGGCGCGGGGTCGCGCCGCGGCGGCGGAGAAGAAAGCCGCCAGCGGCGAGAAGAAAGCAGCGGCTCCCAAGAAGCCGGCCGCTCCCAAGAAGAAGGACGCCGCGGTCGAAGCGGCGGCCGAGTAACCGCCCGGCTCCCGTCGCGTCATGGCTGATTTTCGAGCCCTGAAGGCCGTCGACCCCGAGGTTCATGCTGCCGTTTCCGCGGAGCGCGGGCGGCAGAACCGTGGGCTCGAGTTGATCGCCTCGGAGAATTTCGTGAGCCGCGCGGTCCTCGAGGCTGCCGGCTCCGTGCTCACCAACAAGTACGCCGAGGGCTACCCGGGCAAGCGCTATTACGGCGGCTGCGAATACGTGGACGTCGTCGAGTCCTTGGCGATCGAACGCGCCAAGGCGCTGTTCGGCGCCGAACACGCCAACGTGCAGCCCCACAGCGGCACCACTGCCAACTCGGCCGTCTATTTTTCGGTCCTCCGCCCCGGCGACACCCTCATGGGTCTCGACCTCTCCTCGGGCGGGCACCTGACCCACGGACACCGGCTTTCCTACTCGGGGCGCGACTTCAAAGTCGTGTCCTACAACGTTGATCGCGCAACCGAGCGCATCGACTACGACGAAGTCGAACGCCTCGCCGTCGAACACAAACCCAAGCTGATCATCTGCGGTGCCTCGGCCTACAGCCGGGTGATCGACTTCCCGCGCTTCCGGCAGATCGCCGATCGCGCCGGGGCAATCCTCATGGCGGACATGGCCCACATCGCGGGCCTCGTGGCCGCGGGGGTGCACCCCTCGCCGGTGCCACACTGCGACTTCGTCACCACCACCACGCACAAAACGTTGCGCGGCCCCCGCGGCGGGTTGATCCTGTGCCGCGAGCCCTTCGCCAAGGACATCGACCGCGCGGTCTTCCCCGGCCTCCAGGGCGGACCGCTCATGCACATCATCGCGGCCAAGGCGGTGGCGCTCAAAGAATGCGCCACGGACGAGTTCCGAGCCTACGCGCGCCAGGTCGTGGCCAACGCCTCACGGCTCGCGGGGCGGCTCGCCGAGCGGGGTTTCCGGATCGTCTCCGGGGGCACGGACAACCACGTCTTCCTGCTCGACGTCGCCTCGAAGGGGCTCACCGGCAAGGTCGCCGAAATCGGCCTCGATGCCTCCGGGATCACGGTCAACAAGAACACCATTCCGTTCGACCCGAACCCGCCCATGGTCGCCTCCGGCATCCGCATCGGCACGCCGGCCGTGACCACCCGCGGCATGGGTGAGGCCGAGATGGATGTGATCGGCGACTTGATCGCCGAAACGTTGACCGCCCCCGAGGACGCCGCCAACCAGGCCCGGGTCCACGCCCAGGTCGAACGGCTGACCGACCGCTTCCCACTCTACGATCCACTCTTGTAGAAAGGTCTCCCATGGCAGAGCCCGGGCAGAAGATCCGCGAGTACGAGGTCGAGGTCGTCCAGGTGGATCCGGAGACCCACGACACGGTCACCCTGTGGCTCGATCGTATCGGCCCCGAACGGGGAGCGCCGTGGGACTACAAGGCCGGTCAGTTCTGCACCGTGCGCCCCCACGTTTTCCCGGCGCTCGGCCAGCTCGTGGCCTACTTCGAGGCGGCCAAGGGCAAGCGCGAGCCGGCGCGCGCCTACTCGCTGGCCTCGGCGCCCCATGAACCGTGGGTCGGCATCACGGTCAAGGAAGAGCACTTCTACCCGGGCGAGAGCAAGTACCCGCCGCTGCTTTCGCCCTTCCTGGTTTACGCCTGCCCGGTCGGCACCCGCCTGACCATCCAGGGTTTCGGCGGCCCCTACACCTACGCCGACGACGTCGAGAGCCGCACGGACCACATCGTCCACCTAGTGTCGGGCTCGGGCTCGGTGCCCGACTACGGCCTGATCAAAGATGCCCTGCACCGGGGTCTCAAGCTCCGCCACACGGTGATCTACGGCAACAAGACGTGGAACGACGTCATCTACCGCGATCAGTTGGCCGCCCTCGAGGCCGCCCATCCCGACATCATCCGGGTCTTCCACGCCATCACCCGCGAAGACGACCCCACCGTTCACGGCCCCCGGGTCTTGAAGGGGCGGGTCACCCGCGAGCTCGTCGAGCGTCTGGTGCCCGACCACGCCACGGCCCAGTTCTACGTTTGCGGAGCCGGCATCACCAAGTGGGACCGGCTCCACGCCAAGGAGACGGGCACCGAGCCGACTCCGAAGTTCCTCGAGAGCAGCCTGGCGATTCTCGACGAGCTCGGCGTGAGCAAGGACCGGGTCCACAAGGAAAGCTGGTAGGGGTTCTCGAGCGCCCGCGGGCGTTCATTCACCGGTCATTTGGCGTTCTCTATCGTTCAGGCCGTCTCGGACGACCTGTAACGAAGGAGATTCCAAATGAACGGTTCGAACTCTTGGCAGCGATCAGCAAAGCGGCTGGTCGCACTCGCGTTCGGGCTGGCCGCACTCGGCCTGCCGAGCGTCGCGTCAGGACAAGCGGTCCAGCCTTGTCGCACCGCGGAAGTCGTCGCGCTCGATCAGGTGTACTACTGGAACCGACTCGGGGCTTTCGAGCCCCAGGGGCAGATGTACGCCTTGAAGCACGACGTCGTCCACAACAATCAAAACGAACTCGTCTGCGGCTCGCCGAAGCTGGCCCTTCAGGCCGGCCAGGTCAAGCTGCGGCGCAACAAACGGCCGCGGCCGCTGGTGCTGCGGATGAACGTCGGCCAGTGCCTGGACGTTACGTTCACGAACTTGCTCTCCCCGACGGCCATCGACAACCAGCCCGCAACCCGCAACGCGTCGATTCACGTGGTCGGTTTGAACTACCGCGTGAGCCCGACCGACGGCGGTATGTGGGTGGGTACCGACCCGAACGGTCAGGTG
>JANRLG010000227.1:0-18894 GCA_033762835.1 Thermoanaerobaculia bacterium | reverse complement strand
GTCGGCGCCCCTTCTGGATACTGGCAGCCGAAGTCTATAGCCTGCTTACGCGGTTGGCTCGTCTGAAGTTGCGGTCGGCAAAGGCGGCGGCTCTGGGAACGAGGCGTCCTGGCTGAAGCCGTTCGGATCTAAAGCCTGACTCGTAGGAGCAAAGAGGGTTTCGAGTAACCCGTCCCAGGTATCGCTAACGAGAGTCCAAAGAGTACCTCCGAAGGATGGGGCCATTTCGAAGGGTGCCGCGGAGGCCATGGGCGCGACAAGGACGATGCAGAAAGTCAGAGCGAGAAGTCTCGAGCGGCGAGTGATGGACGGCATGGGTACGTTCTCCTAACAGCGAGGGACGGTGACTCCGATAGAACAGCAGATCAAGACTCTTCCCTCTCCTGCGACATCGGCGAGCGGAAGATGTCCTCCAATGGTCATATTTGTATGACCGCGACCCGAAAGCGGGACAGAGGAGAAAAATTCTTCGCTGGCCGGAAGCCTTCGCGGGCCTTCCGCCGAAGACGAGGGGCGAATCCACCGCCCTCTCGCTGGGTCGAGACTGTTACACTTTGGTCTCTCTCGGAGTCGACGGACGGCTCCCAGGGCATCAGACATTGCGAGAGGAAGGCCCCATGGCGGTGATCGACCGCGCGCCCGTGATCCGCTTCGAACAGCCGACCGAATGGGATCTTTCCGAGCTGGTCCCAGACCCCAGTGAAGCGGGGCTGACGGCCTTCCTGGCCGACATCGGGGCCTCCGTCCAGGCCTTCGAACGACGCCGCGAGCAGCTGTCGGCGGGCATCTCGCCGAACCGCCTGCTGGAGATCCTGGCCGAGTACCAGTCGATCTTCGAACGCTCCCTGCGCCTGTCGGCCTACGGCTCCCTGTGGTTTTCCGCCGACACCCAGTCCCAGGCGGCGCTCGCCTTCCGGACTCGGGTCAACCAGGAGCTGACCGACCTCCACAACCGCCTGCTCTTTTTCACCCTGTGGTGGCGGGGTCTGGACGAGGACGAGGCGCGCCGCTTGCTGCCGGCGCGGGAGACCCACCCCGACGCCCGCCACTACTTCGAAGAGCTGCGGCGCTTCTCGCCCTACACCCTCGCGGAGGAGAGCGAAAAGCTCATCAACGTCAAGGACTCGAACGGCGTCGAGGGGCTGAAGACCATTTACTCGATGCTCACCAACCGCCTCGAGTTCCACCTCGAGACCGAGGCCGGACGGGAGACCCTCACCCGCGACGAGCTCATGCGCCGGGCTTACTCCACGGACCCCCAACTGCGGGAAGCCGCCTACCGCGAGCTGTTCCGTGTCTATGGCGCCGAGTCCGGCATCCTCGCCCAGATCTACGCCTTCCGGGTGCGGGACTGGTACGCCGAGAACGTCGAGATCCGGGGCATGGCCTCCCCCATCGCCGTGCGCAACCTCGACAACGACGTCCCCGGCGAAGCAGTGGAAGCCCTTCTGTCGGTCTGCCGCGAACGCCGCTCGGTGTTCCAGCGGTACTTCCGGTTGAAGGCCGGCTGGCTCGGCATGGAGCGCCTGCGCCGCTACGACCTCTACGCCCCGATCGGCGAGTCCGAGCGCGAAATCCCCTCCGCCGAGGCCGTCGAAGACGTGCTCGACACGTTCGGCGCCTTCCACCCAAAACTGGGCCAAGCAGCGCGGCGGGTCTTCACCGAGGGGCACATCGATTCTTCGGTCCGCAAGGGCAAACGCGGCGGTGCCCTGTGCTCGACCGTGCTGCCGGAGCTGACCCCCTGGGTGCTGGTCAACTACACCGGTCGCCTGCGCGACGTCGCCACCCTCGCCCACGAGCTCGGGCACGCCGTCCACAGCATGCTCGCGTCGGATCACTCGGTGCTCACCCAACAGCCGTCCTTGCCGCTGGCCGAGACGGCCTCGGTGTTCGGGGAAATCCTGATCACCGATCGCCTGCTCGAACGCGAGCGGGACCCGCTGGCGCGCCGCGAGATTCTGGTCAAGACGGTGGACGACATCTACGCCACCATCCTGCGCCAGGCCTATTTCGTGATGTTCGAGCGCTCGGCCCACGACGCCATCCGTGCCGGTAAGTCCGCCGAAGAGCTCGCCGAACTCTACCTGGCGAATCTCGCCGAGCAGTTCGGCGACAGCGTGATCGTGCCCGACGAGTTCCGCCACGAGTGGGTCTCGATCCCCCACATCTACCAGAACCCGTTCTACTGCTACGCCTACAGCTTCGGCCAGTTGCTGGTGTTGTCGTTGTACCGGCGCTACCAGGAAGAGGGCGAAGCCTTCAAACCCGCCTACCTGCGACTGCTCGCCCACGGCGGCTCCGCCCACCCCCAGGACATTCTTGCTGAAGCCGGCTTCGACCTCTGCGACCGCGCCTTCTGGGAAGGCGGCATGGCCGTCGTCGAGCGGATGATCGACGAGCTCGAAGCCCTCAAGGTGTAGGCGCCGCCGGTCGCGGCACGCCGAGCACGAGGATCGTCGGCCCACGCCGCCAAGGCGTCGGCTCGAAGCGGGCCAGCTCCGGGAAGGTTCCCAGGATTTCTCGATACCGGCGGCCGAATTCCTCGTGATGCTCCTCTCGGGCCTGGTCCCCGGAGAGGAACCGCTGGAAAGCGGTGTCCGCGAGGACGACGACATCGTTCTCCGGCGAGCGCAGCTCCTCGAGCGTCATCCGAGCCACGAAGCGGCCTTTGACGAGGCGATACACGGCGGGGTCGAGCTCGGGCGTGTAGGACTCCTTGACCACCGTCGAACCCGCGGGCACGTGGGTTTGAATCCACGCTTGCGCCAAGTCCCGGGTGCTCGGCCGGGCGAAACCCACGGCTTGTCGAACGGTCGCCCAGGCAGGCCCGGCGAGGACCACGGCGGCGAGCGCCGGCAAGGCCCAGCGGCCGAGCCGAGTGAACGGGGCCACCGTCGCCAAACGGGCCACTCCCACGGCCGCCAGCACAGCCGCGAGCGGCACCAGCGGCAAGGCGTTCCTGCGCACGACCATGTTCATGGCGCCGATCAGCAGGAAGTAGACGAGTGGAAAGGCGATGAAGGCGGTGAGGCGAACCCGGTCGCCGCTGCGCAGTGGCTTTGCCAGCGCCCAGCCGAGCCCCAGGAGCCCCAGGGCGACGGCGGGCCAAGCCAAGTCCCCCGCGAGTTCGGAAAGGTAGAAGCCGCCGTTCGAGGCCGGTTGCACGCCGATCCAGCCACCCTTGGAGTACTGCCGGGCGCCGAAGAACATGCCGCGTTCGCCGGTGAAGGCTAGGGAAGGAAAGACGAAGAGGCTGGGGAGGAAAAAGAGAAAGGCCGCGAGGGCCGACGCGCCCGCCAGGAACAAACCCCAGTTCCAGCTGCGGTGGCGCCAGCGGGCCACGAGCCAGGTCGCCACGATGGCGGCGGCGGCGACGCCCGCCGGGTACTTGCTCACGGCCGCCAGTCCAGCGGCGACGCCGGCCCCAGCGTAAAGGCTGGTACGTTCACGATCGAGGGCCGCGGCCGCGAGTGCCGCCGCGACCGCGGCGAAAACGGCACCCGGCAAGTCGCTGATGATCAGGTGGGAAAACTCGTTGAGCAGCGGCGAGGCGATCGCGAAGCCCGCGGCGAGGGCTCCGGCACCGAGCGAACCACCGAGCCGGCGCCCCAGGAAGAACACCGGCAGCACCACCAGGGCCCCGAGCGCCGCGTTGATGCCCCGGATCGCCAGCCAGGCGGCACCGAGAGGGTCCGGGCTGCCCAGCAGCCAAGTACTGAACGCCTTCCAGCCCGGCACCAAGTCCACCAGCCACAGGACCCACGCACCGGAGTAGTACAGGAAGTGGGGATACACGAAGGACGGCCGGAAGGGCTCGCCGGCGTTGATCTTCGCGGCGTGGTGGTAGTAGGTACCTTCGTCCAGGTAATAACGCCCGAGGGCTTCGTGGGACAAACCCACGAAACGCACGGCCAAGGCCAAGGCGACCAGCCCGGCTAACCACCGGGCGGTCCGCCGGCGTTCCCCGTCGGCAGCCCGCCAGGCCCTACCCAGCTCTTTTCCGAGTCTCCAGCAAAGCGCGCCGAGCCCGAGCAGCAGCAAGATTTGCTCCGCACGTCGCGGTAGCCCCTGGCTCGCCACCTGGGCGAGCCAAGGGCCAACCAGGGCGACGACGGCCGCGGCAACGAGGGCCGGGCCGCGCCAGCGTGCGAATCGAGAGGGCATCGAGGCGGGATCTTATCGGCCGGAACGGCGCTTCGAAACTCGTCGTGAAACATTCTTCATGGGCCGGTCGTCTTGTCGGACAGTGCTGATCGTTCCGAGCACCAAGGAGCCCCGAAATGAACACGACGAGCTTGAAGAAGAACCTGACTGCCGCCCTTCTCGGCCTGGCCCTGACCGCAGCGCCGGCCTTCGCTGCCAACGATCTTTGGTTCCACGTCAAGGTGCGCGAAAAGGGCGGTGACAACGCCAACGTCACCTTGAACATCCCGGTGTCCTTCCTACAGAGCCTGATGCCGATGGTGACGAAGCAGGCCGAACTCGAGGGCGGCCGGATCGCGATCGAAGACAAGGACGTGTCGACCGAGGACCTGCGCCGCGTGCTCACCGCTCTCAAGGACTCGCCCGATGCCACTTTCGCCGAGGTCGAGACCGACAACGAGAAAGTGATCTTCTACAAGCAGGGTAACTACCTGCGGGCCGAAACCACGGAAGGCCAGGGCGGCGCCGAAGTCAACGCCCGCTTCCCCATCGCCGTACTCGACGCCCTGCTCTCGGGCAACGGCAACGAGCTCAACCTCGAAGCCGCCTTGAATGCCCTCGTGGATCATGGCCCCGGCGAGTTGGTGACCATCCGTGACGGCGAAACCAGCGTGCGGGTGTGGATTGACCACAACGCGGAAATGACGGAGCGTTGATCATGAACACCGTGGCCCGTACCTTCATCGCGATCTTCGTGGCCGTGGCCGTGATGTTCACCTCGACCGGCGTGGCCGCCGCCGTCTACGTCGCCGCGACCGGGATCGTCACCATCGAAGTGGACGGCCGCGGTGACGACCCGAGCTTCTACCTGCCCGTGCCTGCTGCCCTCGTGGGGCTGGGTCTTTCGATTGCCGACGTGACGATGCCGCCCGAGGCCAAAGCCGAAATGCGGCGCGGGGTGGCCGAGGCACGGCCGATCCTGGAAGCCGTGTCCCGCGGTCTCGAGGACATGCCCGACGCCACCCTGGTGCACGTCGAGACCGACAAGGAGCGCGTCTCGATCGCCAAGCGCGGCGGCAACTTCGAGATCCACGTCGATGCCGACCAAGGCGAGCGCGTGCGGATTTCGGTGCCCGTCGGTGTGATCGACCAGGTGACCGACTTCCTGACCCGCTGAGTCCGTCGAGCTTCCAGCAACGCCCCGTCGAGCCTCACGGCCGGCGGGGCGTTCATCTGTCCGGCCTTAGGTTAAGCGATCCAACAGCTCCGGGACGTCGGCCTCGACCCACAAACGGTCGCGCGTGGCGCCCAGAAATCCCTGTTCGACCGCGCGGTCGAGGAATCCCAGCAGCGGGTCGAAATACCCCCCGGTGTTGAGCAGGCCCATGGGTTTGCCGTGGATGCCGAGTTGGAACCAGGTGAGGATCTCGAAGGTCTCGTCGAGTGTGCCGATGCCGCCGGGCAGGGTTGCGAAGGCGTCCGCGCGGCGCGCCATCTCGGCTTTCCGCTCGTGCATGGTTTCGACCACGACGAGCTCGGTCAATCCGCCGTGACCGACCTCCGCTTCGAGAAGGGTGCGGGGGATCACGCCCACGACGGGAGCCCCGGCAACGAGGGCCGCCTCCGCCAGGATGCCCATCAGCCCCACCTTGCCGCCGCCGTACACCAGCCCCCAACCACGGCGCCCGACAAGTTCGCCGAACACCGCCGCGGCCTCGGCGTAGCGCGGGTCATGACCGTTCCTGGAGCCGCAGAACACTGTGATCCATCGCATGCGGCGCGGATTGTACTCCCTGCCCCGCTTGACAGGGCTCGGTGGCGGCGGCGACACTTTTGAACCATGGTTCGAATCAAGGCCAACGAGGCCGAGCCCGGTCCCAAGGTCGTCGCTCGCAAACGCGAGATCCTGCGCGCCGCCGCGCGGGTGTTCCGCGCCAAGGGCGTGACCGGGGCGCGCATGAAGGACATCGCGGACGAGCTCGGCGCGGCGGTCGGCAACCTCTACTACTATTTTCGCGACAAGGCTGACTTGCTCGCCTTCTGCCAGGAAGACGGCCTCGCCGGGTTACTCGACCTGACCACTCGGGTTTCGGCCCTGGACCTCGGCCCGGCGGAGCGCTTGGCGCTGCTGATCGCGGGCCATGTCGTCCAGGTCAACGAGTCGACCCCCGGTGCCCTCGCCCACCTCGAGGTGGAGGGTGCCTCCGCCGAGCGGCGCGCGGCCCTCCACTCCGGTCGCGCGCGCTACGAGGACGTTCTGCGCTCGGTGATCGAAGACGGCCGAGCGCGGGCCATCTTCCGTCCCGAGGTGGACGCGAAACTCGCCACTCTGGCGATTCTCGGTGCGGTCAATTGGACCGTGCGCTGGTACGACCCGAGCGGCGGCAAAAGCGTTCGCACGATCGGCCGGGAATTTGCCGAGGTTCTGGTCCGTGGTCTTCTCGTCCCCGGTGTACCGTTTCGACTTCCCCAGGAGGCCCCGTGAGCGATCCGTCCACCACCCCGTCCACGTTCGAGCAGTCGACCTTCGAAATCAATGGCGAGCGGCGCACCGTGGTGTACCCGAGCCACCACACGCTGCTCGAGGTGCTGCGCGAAGAGCTCGGGTTGACCGGCACGAAACACGGCTGCGAGCTCGGTGAGTGCGGAACCTGCACGGTGCTGGTCGACGGC
Source organism: Thermoanaerobaculia bacterium (assembly GCA_033762835.1). GTDB lineage: Bacteria > Acidobacteriota > Thermoanaerobaculia > Multivoradales > DATKCC01 > JANRLG01. Next base: position 12,075 of record JANRLG010000227.1, on the reverse strand, counting down.
AAGCCGCTCCTGTCCTGCCTGGTGCTCGCCGTCGAAGCCGAGGGCAAGGCAATCGAAACGGTCGAGGGACTCGCGGACGGCAATCGGCTGCATCCCCTGCAAGCCGCTTTCGCCGACCTTTCGGCCGCCCAGTGCGGCTATTGCACGCCAGGCATGCTGATGGCCGCCGCGGCGCTGCTGCGGGCCAATCCCCACCCCACCGAGGCGGACACCCGCGCGGCGCTCGCGGGCAACCTCTGCCGCTGCACCGGGTACCACAAGATCCTCCAGGCCGTGGACTGGGCAGCGGCGACCCTGCGCGGCGAGCAGCCCGAACACCCGCGGGAAGTGCTTTACGGCGATCCGCTGCCGGAGTGACCCCTAGTCTCTCCTGTCGACGTGAACCCTGAGGGCTTTCGTCCCGCGGTTTCGTCTAGAATCTTGCCGCCTCGGCATGAGCGAGGCCATTTCCAATGTCTATGAAGCACATCTCCACTCTCCTTCTGGGCCTTCTCGTCGCCCCGTCTGCCCTTCCGACCGCGGCCGAGGTACGGATCGAACCCGTCGCCGCTCCCGGGTTCTCGCTGGAGGCGGCACTTTTCACTCCGGCCTCCGGCTTGCTCGCCACCGCCTTCAGCCCTGCGACGCGCGCGGCTCAGGCGACGACCGACGCCTTGCTCCTCCCCTATTTCGAGGTGGATCCCGATGACCCCACGGGCGTCACCACCTTGTTCGCCGTCCGCAACGAAACCGCTGATCCGGTGGCCGTGCGAGTGATGTTCCTCTCCCCCGTGGGGCCCGACCAGCAGGTAGTCGAGGAGCTCGCCCTGCCCGGCCACGCCGTCCAGACGTTCAACCTGCGCAACGTGCGAGGCCTGCACGCCGACGACGACGGCATCGCCCGCGGTTTGGTGGTGCTCGGCGTCATCGGTGGCGGCCCCCAGCGGGATCTTCTGACCGGCGACTTCTTCCTGCTGCGGGGCGCCACGGCGACCGGCGGCCCGCTGCTCAATCTCTCCGTGAACGACCCGGACAACGAGCTCTGCCGGCGCTGGAGCGCCCGCTTCCTGAACGGCGGTAGCTTCGACGGCAAAACGACGTTGACCGTGGTCGCCGATGTCGCGCAGGGCCTCGCCGCGGCCGATCCGCCGACCCTGGTGGCCACGGTTTATGCCGAGAGTGGAGACGAGGTGGCGCGTTTCGCCGTCAAGTCGGACTCGAACGCCTTTCAGCTGGAGCTGAACGAGCTGGTGCCGGCCGAGTTGCCCTTCGGCTCGCTGACGATCGAGTTTCCCGAAACCCGAGGCGCGGTGCTCGTCGAACACCGCGCCCAGGGTGGGTACCGGGTAGGGCTGAAGGGTGGTTGCGTCGGGCCGGAGTGAGAACCCAGGACCCTAGCGACCCGAACGACGCCAACGACGGGGCCACGGAGACCTCGTCGTTGTTGTCGTCAGGGTCGTCAAGGTCCTAACTTTGTCCTTACGCTTTCGCCGCCTTGACCGCCGCCGTCAACGCCGGCACGAACTCGTGCAAGTCGGCCACGACGCCGTAGTGAGCCAAACCGAAGACCGGCGCATTCGGATCCTTGTTGACCGCCACGATGGTCGACGAACCCTTCATGCCGACCACGTGTTGGATCGCGCCCGAAATGCCCAGGGCGAGGTAGAGCTTGGGCGCCACGGTTTGGCCCGAGGAACCGATCTGGCGGTCCCGGGGTAACCAACCGCTGTCGATCACCGGCCGGCTGGCGGCCAGCTCGGCTCCGAGCGCCCGCGCCAGCTCCTCGATGGGGCCGAGCTTGTCCGCACCGCCGACGCCGCGGCCCACGGCCACGATGACGTCCGACTTGGTGAGGTCGATCTGATCAGCCCCTGCGGCTTGGATCTCGAGGATCTGGCGGTCCGCGGCGACGGTCCCGGAGAGCGCGAGCGGCGACACCGGCGCCGAGCCCGGCCGGGCGTCGTCGGCCGAAAAAGCCCCGGACTGGACCGAGACGAGCACCGTGCCGCTTCCCTTCGTGCGCACCCGGGCGTGCATCTTGTTGCCCAGGATCGGCCGCCGGAAGACGAGCCCGTCGGCCCCAGACTCGAAGTCGAGGATTTCGGGCAACAAGCCCGAACTCGTCTCCTGGGCCAAGCGGGCGAAGTAGTCGACGGTCTGATAGGTGTGGGGGAAGACGACGAAACTCGGCGCTGCCGACCGGATGGCAGGGGCGAGGGCACCGACGTAGGCGCCGGGAGTGTAATCGGCGAGAGCCGGTGCATCCGCCACGTGCAGCGCGGCCAGCTCGAAGCCCGCGGCTTCCGCCGCCAGGTCCGAGAGGCCGGAACCGAGCAACACCGCCTCGACGCCGGTACCGAGCGCCGCGGCGAGCTTCTGGCCCGCCGCGATGGCCTCGCGCGAGCCGCGATGGAGTTTGCCTTCCCGTTGTTGCAGAACGACCCAGACGTTGCCGGCCATCACAGCACCCTCGCTTCCTTTTGGAGTTTCTCGACCAGCAGCTGCGCCGCCACGGCGGGGCTCCCTTCGATGCGCTGAGCACCGCCACCGGTCGCCGGGAAGTCGACCGAAAGGACTTCGAGCCGCGAGCCGGCCGCTCCCACCTCGGACGGCGCGAGCCCCAGGTCAGCCGCCGACAGGGTGTCGAGCGGCTTCTTCTTGGCCGCCATGATGCCCTTGAGCGAGGCGTAACGCGGATGGTTCAAGCCGGCCTGGATTTCGAGCACCGCCGGCAGCTGGACGCGGAAGACCTCGTTCAGACCACTTTCCATCTCACGCACCACTTTCGCCGTGCCACCGGCTTCGATCTCGACACCCATCACCAACCAGGCGTGGGGCCAGCCGAGATGACCGGCGATCACGGAGCCCGTGCCGCCGTAACCGACGTCGTCGGACTGCGAGCCGGTCAACACGAGGTCGAAACCCTCGCGCGCCAGGGCTGCGGCCAGGGCGCGCCCGGTGGCAAGAGCGTCACCACCCTCGAAAGCGGCGTCCGACAGGTGGATCGCCCGGCTCGCGCCCAAGGCCAGAGCCTTGCGCAGCGCCTCCTTGACCCGCTCAGGGCCGAGGGAGATGGCCACGACTTCCCCGCACGTGGCCTCGGCGATTCTCAAGCCCTCCTCGAGGGCGTATTCGTCACTTTCATTGATTACGAACGGCAGGTCGTCCTCGGCGATCCAGCGGCCGTCCTTGCCGACGCGCAGGCGGGCTTCCGTATCCGGGACCTGCTTGATGCAGACACCGATCTTCATCCTTGTCTCCTCGGGCTGATTCCTCGGGATTGGCGTCGAACCCGACGGGTTCGAGCACGACCCGGACAGTACGAGCGGCAACGACCGAAGTCAACCTAGGCCGCGAGCGGCGGGGGTGGTGCCGCGAGCACCAGGCTCTTCAACAGCGGCGGATCGGGATTGAACGCCCAGAGCCGGCCGTCGAGCAGCAGCGTCGGGATCACTCGCCGGCCGCCGCTGCGCGCCAGAACCAGCGTTTCGGCCTCGATCGACTCGTCGACGTTGACTTCTTCGAAGCCCACTTGGGACTCTTCGAGGAACCGCCGCGCGCGCTTGCAGTCCGGGCACCAGCCGGCGCCGTAGAGCCGAACCGACTGGGGCGGCGCGATCCCATGCCCGTTCGCCAGCCGCTCGGCTTCCCAGGCCGCCAGCCGGAGACCGAGAGCCCGCAGTTTGCCGGTGGGTTCAGCGAGCAGCACGGCCGGCAGGTCGGCCCGCGGCGACACGCCGAGACGCAAGAGGACGTGGGCAGCGGAGGGGTCGCGCGCGAGGTCGACCCACTCCCCTTTCAAGGTAGCCGAAGGCCAGGGATGATGCAGAGAGTTGAAGAAATAACGACTCTCGAGGATCTGGCTCATGCCCCCGGCTCCCGCGTGCTTCGTGCAACCGATCGGAAATTGGCCGGAGACTATCACGCGAGGGCGGCTTCCTTGGCCCGGACGCTGGCCCCGTGGTACCGTTCCCGACGCATGGACGTCGTCTTCGCTTCCTTCTCCACCCTCGCCCAGGCCACCCCTTCCACGAGCCTCCTTTCCTTCTTCGGCCAAGCCGGCCCGATGGCCAAGCTCGTGCTCGGCCTGCTGCTGCTGTTCTCGCTCGGCTCGTGGACGATCATGGTGCGCAAACACCGACAACTGGTCCGCGCCGAGCGGGAAAACAAACGTTTCCTCGAGATCTTCCGCAAAGGCAGCGGCTTTCGGGAAGTCGCCACCGCCGCGGGTGGACTCCAGGGGTCGCCGTTGGTCGGCATCTTCCAAGCCGGCTACGCCGAGATCGACGGCCAGATCCGCGCCGGTCAAGCCGAACCCCGGCCCGGCGAGCGCGAACTGCGTCTGAAGTCGATCCCGGCCCTCGAACGGACACTCCGGCGCGCCATCGGGATCGAAACCGCGACGCTCGCCCAGAACACGAGTTTTCTCGCCACCACCGCCGCCGCGACCCCGTTCATCGGGCTGTTCGGGACGGTCTGGGGCATCATGGTGGCCTTCAACGACATTGGTGTCAGCGGCTCGACTTCACTACAGACGGTCGCCCCGGGCATCGCCGAGGCTCTCATCAACACCGCCGCCGGCCTCGTCGCCGCCATCCCCGCGCTCATCGGCTACAACCACTTTTCGGGTCGCCTCAAGCAGGCACGGGCCCGGATGGAAGATTTCGGCCTCGAGCTCGTCAACCTGGCCGAACGCAACTTCACCTGAAGGAAGCAGAGGGGCACGATGGCATTCGCGCTCGGTGGCGGCGACGACGACGAGCCGGTCTTGGCCGACATCAACGTGACCCCGCTGGTCGACGTCATGCTCGTGCTGCTGATCATCTTCATGGTCACCGCCCCGATGCTCCATCAAGGCATCGAGGTCGCCCTGCCTCAAGCGTCGGCGGAGAATCTGCCGACCAAAAACCAGGATCCGATGGTGATCACCCTGCGCAAGGACGGCCTGGTCTACGTCAAGGACCAGCCCATCCACGCCACCCAACTGGCCGAGCGGCTGGTGCCCGCGGTCAAAGCCGGCGTCGGCCCCGGAGACACGGTTTTCCTGCGCGCCGATCGCAGTGTCGAATACGGTCGAGTGATCCAAGTGCTCGACCTTCTTCAAAAAGCCGACCTGGTCAAGATCGGCATGGTCACCGAGGAGCCGGAGACCCGGCCCGGGCGGTAGAGGCGGGCCGTGGACACCACTGTCGAACGGGTCCTCGCCCAACGCGCCAAGACGGCCGATTTCCAGGCTCTCTGGCTGCGTCCGGCGAGCCTGGCCCTGGTCGTTCATTTGGCGCTCGCCGGGGCCGCCGTGGTGGCGGCTTACTGGCCCCGCAAACCGCCGCCGGTGGTCGAATACGTTGCGGTTCAAGTCCTGCCGGCGCCCGCGCGCGGCGAGCGGCGCCCGCCCGCTCCGCGGCCGGCAGCGCCGAAACCCGAGGTCAAGCCCCCCGAGCCCAAGCCCGAAACCAAACCCGAGCCGGTAGCGCCCCCGGAGCCGAAACCCACCGCCCCCGTGCCCTCGCCGGTGAAGCCGCCGGTCAAGCCCACGACTCCGGCCCCCTCGCCCAAGCCCGAAACCAAACCGACCCCGCCGGCGTCTAGTCCAGCAGTGGCCGAGACACCGCCCCAGCCGCCCACGCCGCCCGCCGGCACGCCGGAGGGCACCGCCAGCGGCACGTCGCGGCTCGGATACCAGGTGCTCGGCTTCGAAGGCTCGACCTTCCCCTTCGCCTACTACCTGGAACAGGTGCTCAACAAGGTCGACGACCAGTGGACCCGGCCCCCTGTCGAGGGCCCCAAGGCTCTGGTGTTCTTCCGCATCCTGCGCGACGGCCGCGTGGTCGATCTCGAGATCAAGGAGAGTTCGGGCAATCGAGCCTTCGATCTCTCCGCGCTGCGTGCCGTGACCAATGCTTCGCCGTTGCCCCCGCTGCCCGCCGGCTACCGCGAGCCGACCCTCTCCGTCCACCTGATCGTCCGTTAGAGGTAGCCCCATGCGTCACTTGTCGTTGGTTTGCTGGTTGTTCTTCGGGAGTGCCGCCGCGTTCGCCGTTCAGGAGCCGCCGCCGGTCGCCGCCGAGCCGGCGGCGCCGCCCTCGGAGGTGACGCTGGTGCTCGAGCGCAATCAGCGCCCGTTGTTGCGCCTGGCGTTTCCGGCCTTCCAGAATCTCGCGACCCTGCCGGCGGAGGCCCGCGACGCCGCCCGCGAACTCGAGGCGACGCTGCGCAACGATCTCGAAGAGGCGCGGATCTTCGCCATCCAAGGTCCCGATGCCCTGGCCGCGTTCGTTCCCACGGGCAACCGCACGACGGACCTCGAGGGTTACCGCTCCTTGGGCAACGAGCTTCTGCTCGAGGGCGAAGTGAGCCTCGAGCCCAACAAGGTGGTCTTCGACGGCCGCGTGTTCGATCTCGCCTCGGGCCAGCTGATCCTCGGCAAACGCTACCGGGGCGAATACCGGGTGGCGCGGCGGGTGGCCCACACCTTCGCCGACGAAGTGATCCTGTACTTCACCGGCAAACGAGGCCTGGGCTTGACCACGATCGCGTTCCACTCCGATCGCAGCGGCGAGAAGGAGATCTACTTGGTCGACTACGACGGCGCCGATCCGCGCCGGGTCACCGGGCATCGCTCGGTGTCGTTGTTCCCGTCCTTCACTCCCGACGGCAACGGCCTCGCCTATGTCTCGTTCCTGAACGGCACCCCGGCCGTCTACGTCGCGGATCTGACGACCGGGCGGAAGCGCCCGGTGCTGACGGAGGGCCGACTCAATTCTTCCCCCAGCTTCTCACCGGACGGCCAGCGGCTGGTCTTCGTGCGAGCCCTCGAGGGCAACCCCGAGATCTTCATCGCCGGGGCCGACGGCTCCGGCGCGCGGCGGCTGACCTTCACCCGCGCCGTCGACTCGAGCCCGAGCTTCTCGCCCAGCGGTCACGAGATCGCCTTCACCTCCAGTCGTTCCGGGCAACCCGACATCTGGGTGATGGACGCCGAGGGCACCAACCTGCAGAAGATCTCCTCCGAGGGCGCCTACAACGACGGCGCCGCCTGGAGCCCGGACGGCACCAAGATCGCCTACGCCAGCCGCCGCGACGGGGTCTTCCAGATCGTCGTCACCGACCGCGTGACCCTGCAAACCCAGGTCCTGACGACCGGACCAGGGGACAAGGAAGCGCCGACGTTTTCGCCCGACGGGCGCCGGATCGCCTTCAGCTGGTCGAGCGCCGGGCGGGCGAGCAAGGTGACCCAGATCTGGGTGATGGACGTCGACGGTCAGAACGCTCGCCAACTCACCCGCGAGGGCAACAACTATTCGCCGAGTTGGTCCGGGTTCCCGGCACGATGAGATTCCATACTGCGGCGGAAGTCCCTGGCATTGCGGACTTTTGCCTCGTTTGCTACAGTTGCGCGGCCCGCCGCGGACACCCGCGGTTCGTATTTCGAACGCTGACCCGACGCCTCGTAAGGAGACCATTCCGATGACCCGCCGTTTTGCCGTTTGGGCCCTCCTTCCCGTCGCCCTCTTCGTGCTCGCCACGGGCTGCAAGCCGAAGAAGCCGGTGACCCCCGATCAGCCGAAGATGGAAGTCGAAACCCGGGAAACTCCCGTGGCGCCGCCTCCTGCCCAGGAAGTCACTCCGCCGCGGGACCTGTCCGCGGATGATTCCGCCGCCAACCAACTGCCCAAGGACGTCGAAGAGCTGAACCGCGTGCTGCGCGACCGCGGCTTGATTGGCGACGTCTACTTCGCCTACAACGAGTCCGAACTCACGCCCGAGGCACAAGCCCAGCTGTCCAAGAACGCCACTTGGCTGCGGGCGAACCCGGGCTACGTCGCCTTGGTCGAAGGCCATTGCGACGAGCGGGGCACCAACGAATACAACCTCGCCTTGGGCGAGCGTCGCGCGTCGGCCACCGTCGGTTACCTGGTCAGCCTGGGCGTCGCCGCGGGCCGCTTCCAAACCGTGAGTTTCGGCGAAGAGCGCCCGGCTTGCACCGAGTCGACCGAGTCCTGCTGGAGCAAGAACCGGCGGGCCCACTTCATCGTCAAGCCGCAGTGAAGATCACTACCCACTTTGGTCGTCTCGCCGCCGTCGCCCTCTTCGCGGGGGCGGCGGGCGGTTGCGTCTCGACGACCGACATCGACGCCATCAACGGTCAGTTGGCGGACATCCAGAAGCAGCTCCTGCAGCTTCAGACCCAAGCCTCGAGCAAGGACGAGCTGGCGTCGCTTCAGAGCAGCCTCGGCAAGCAGATGGAGCAAGTCCTCCAGTCCGAGGCGACGCTCAAGGTGCAGGTCGATGCCCTTTCGGCCGAGATCGAAAGGCTCCAGTCCAAGCTCGAGGACACCAACTTCCGGTTGTCCCAGCTCTCCCAACAGATCGCCACCACCAACCAGGAGCTGAAGACCTTCCGCTCCGAGTATCGTCTCGCCGCGCCCGAGGCCCCGCCGGTCGATCCCAACGCGCCGCCGGGCACGGCTCCGCCGGTCACTCCCGGAACCACGCCGACGGACCCGCAGGCGCTGTACCAGTCGGCCTACAACGACTACCTGCGCGGCAACTATCCGCTCGCCCAGCTGGCCTTCGAGGAGTACCTGGCGAACTTCCCCGAGACCGATCTCGCGGACAACGCCACCTACTGGATCGGCGAGTGCCTGTACCGCCAAGGCAAGTATCGCCCGGCCATCGCGCAGTACGACAAACTCGCCAAGGAGTTCCCGAAGAGCGACAAGCTGCCCTCGGCGTTGCTCAAGCGGGGGTACGCTCTGCTCGAGTTGGGCGAGCGCCCGGCCGGCATCGTGGACTTGCAGCGCGTGCTGCGGGACTACCCGTCGAGCGACGAGGCCAATGTCGCCCGCGATCGCCTGAAAGCGCTCGGGGTTGACTCGAAGCGTTGATGCTGGTAAAAATCACCGGTTTTCCGCGGGCCATCGCTCGCGGCCGGAATCACCGAGAAACTTAGGAAACGACGACGACCCATGGCCAATACGAAGTCTGCTGAGAAGCGCCACCGCCAGAGCCTGCTCCAGAACGAACGGAACCGGGCGTTCCGCTCGCGCATGAAGACCGCCATCAAGAAGCTCCGTTCGGCCATCGACGCCAAGGATGCGGCTGCCGCAAAGGAGCTCATCCCCGTAACGTTCAAGGTCATCGACGAGACGGCCCAAAAGAGCGTGATCCACGACAACGCGGCCTCCCGCTACAAGTCCCGCTTGGCCCACGCGGTCAACAGCCTGGGCTGACGAGGGGCCTACCCTCACTACGAAAACGGCCGGCGTCAGCCGGCCGTTTTTGTTTTTGGGGCAAGGACACCACGTCGTGGGTGTCCTCCTCCCTCACTTCTTCGCGTGGTCGTAGAACCCGCGCCCGCTCTTTTTACCGAAGCGGCCGGCAAGGACCATCTGCTTGAGCAGCGGCGGCGGCGCGAAGCGCTTCTCGCGGTACTCGTCGAACATGATGTTGGCGATGTAGTAGGTCGTATCGAGACCCACGAAATCGAGCAACGTGAAGGGGCCCATCGGGTAGCCGCAGCCCAGCTGCATGGCCTTGTCGATGTCCTCGACCGTGCCGACGCCCTCTTCGAGCGCCCGAATGGCGTCGAGCAGGTAGGGCACCAACAGGCGGTTGACGATGAAGCCGGAATTGTCGCGCGCCGCGACGGGCTCCTTGCCAACGGTCCGGGCCCAGGCCATGGCGGTCTCGAAAGCTTCGTCGGACGTCATCAGGGTCCGCACCACCTCGACCAGCTTCATCACCGGCACCGGGTTGAAGAAATGGAGGCCGAGGAACTTGTCCGGCCGCGACGTCGCCATGGCGATCTGGGTGATGGTCAACGACGAGGTGTTGCTGGCGAAGAGCGCCGAAGGCTTGACGATGCGGTCGAGCTCACCGAAGGTGGCGCGCTTGACGTCCAAGTTCTCGACGATCGCTTCGACCACCAGGTCGCAATCCGCGAGGTCTTCGAGCTGCGTCGTGCCCGAGAGGTTGGCCAACACGGCGTCCCGCCCGGCGGCGTCGAGCTTGCCCTTCTCCACCGCCCGATCCAAAGAGCCGCGGATGCGTCCCAGGCCCTTGTCGACCAGCGTTTGGTCCATTTCGCGCACCACCGTGAGGCAACCGGCCTTGGCGGCCACCTCGGCGATGCCGGCGCCCATCAGGCCGCAGCCGAGCACGCCCACCTTCTTGATTTCCATCGATCGTCTCCTTCCGCGGCGCGAACTCCGGCGGAGTGGGCGGCGCGGGAACCTGGTTTCTTCGGGTTGACGGCGGCGCGGTCGCGTCGCCTCGTTGCGGATGTTACCAGGCCGGAGGGGAACCGGCGCTCTCGCAGCGCGAGCCGAGTTTGGCCGGGTGGATGATTGCACGCCCCTTGAACGACAGGCCTCGGCTTTCAGGTAGGCTAGCCGCCGTGACGGCCTCGCTTCTCGGTTCCACCATCGGCAGTATTCGCATCGACGCCTTGCTCGGTTCAGGTGGCATGGGTGAGGTCTACCGCGGCTTCGACACCAAACTCGAGCGCCGCGTCGCGGTCAAGACCATCCGTTCGGCAGCCCGGCTCGACGGCGAAATGCGGGCACGCTTCCTACGCGAGGCGCGCATCCTTTCGAAGCTCGAGCACCCGGCCATCTGCCAGGTTTACGATTTGATCGAGAGTCCGGAGGCGGACTATCTCATCTTCGAGTTCGTCGAGGGTCAGACGCTGACCGCTCGCCTCGCTCAGGGGCCGCTGCCCGCGGCGGAGGCCGTAGCGATCGCGGAGAAGATCGCGCTCGGCTTGGCGGTCGCCCACGACGAACGGATCGTGCACCGCGACCTCAAGCCGGACAACGTGATGCTCACACCCTCCGGGGCGGTCAAGATTCTCGACTTCGGAATCTCTCGTGCCGCGCGCGAACGCGAGCCGCTGACCGGCTCCGAACCGGCGCGCGCCGCCGTGCGGCTCCCGCCGCCGAGTCTCGAGACGAGTGCCACCGCGCCCACCGTCCTGCTGCCGCGCGACCCGTCCGAGAGCGCCACTTTCGACGCTGACTTGACCCGGCTGGGCTCGGTCGTCGGCACCCTGCGCTACATGAGCCCTGAGCAGGCCAGCGCACAGGAAGTGGCCGAACCCAGTGACTTGTTCTCCCTGGGCATCCTGCTCCAGGAGCTGCTGACCGGCCGTTCGCCCTATCCCGGGGACCTGCGCCCGGCCGAACTCCTGGCCGCGGTGGCCCGCGGTGACAGCCGGCCCCTGGCCACCGACGATGGCGATCTCGAACGCCTCGTCGCCGATCTCAAGCGCCAGAATCCCGGCCACCGCCCGACGGCGCGCGAAACGGCGGAGCGCCTGCGCTACGTCCTCGAACGGCCCGAGCGCCAACGCCGCCAACGCTTGCGCCGCTGGGCGGCGATGATCGCTTTCGCCGGACTGGTGTCGGTGTTGCTGGTGGTCTCGGTGCTCGCGGTGCGGGCTTCGCGGGCCGCGGAGCGGGCCGAGCGCGAAGCGGCCCGCGCCAACGAGGAGGCCCGGCGTGCCAGCGCCGCAGCGCTGCGGGCCAACCGCGAGGGCGAGACGACCCGCCAGGTCGCGGACTTCCTCGTGGGTCTATTCGAGCAAGCGAGTCCGGACTCGAACGCGGGTCGCGAGGTAACCGCCCGGGAGATCGTCGACCGCGGTGTCGCGCAGGTGGACTTGGAACTCGGCAGCCAGCCCTTGATCCAGGCGAAACTGCAAGACACCCTCGGCACCATTTACCACCGGATGGGCCGCTTCGACGAAGCCGAGCGCCTGCTGCAAAGGGCTCTCGAAACCCGCGGGGAACAGTCCGAGGAGCCGTTGGATCTGGCGCGCACGCGCGCCCACCTCGGGGTGGTCTATGCCGACCGGGGACGCTGGGATGAAGCCGATAACCTCCTAGAGCAAGCCGTCCTGGTCTTCCAGGAGCTGGCCCCTAACTCGGCCGAGCTCGCCCAACTGCTCAACGACCGCGCCACCGTGGCCTTCGACACCGGTCGCTTCGAAGAGGCCCGCACGCTTTACGAAGCGACCCTGGCGACTCAGAAGGCCGCCGGCATCGCCGGTTCCCTCGAGGAAGCCTCGACCCTCAACAACCTCGGCATCCTCAC
>JANRLG010000226.1:0-13268 GCA_033762835.1 Thermoanaerobaculia bacterium | reverse complement strand
CCACCATGGGCTCGAGGGTCGCGAGGTCGATGGTATGCACGCCCCCTGCGTACTCGGCGCCCGGGTCCGGAGCAACGGCGCGTTCCTGCCAACGGGCGAGATCCGCGTCGCCGCGCCAAGCCGACAGGAACCGCCAAGTTTCGTCGTCGGCAATCACGATGCCACTGCGCGCCGTGCACTCCGTGGCCATATTCGCAAGCGTCGCACGTTCGTCCATGGACAACGTCGAAACCCCCGGCCCGGTGATCTCCATCACGCGATTGAGCGTCGCCTGGGGTTTGGCGAAGTGGAGCAGGATGTGGAGCATCAAGTCCTTGGCCGTGACGTTCGGCCGTAACTTGCCGACGAGCTCGAAGCGAATCGATTCCGGCACTTCGACCTGGGTGAAGCCCGAATGCACCATGGCGGCGTACTCCGTGGCTCCGACCCCCCAGGTCAACGCGTTGTTCGCGCCGCCCATGCAAGTGTGGCTGTCGGTGGCTTGGATGAAGTCGCCGGGTTCGACCATGCGGGTGCGGGCCACCTCGTGGCAGATTCCCGGTGAGACGCCGTCGCGAGCGGAGTAGTCCCGCACCCCGGTCTTCTGCTGGAAGGCCCGCTGCATCTCGCGCAGGATCTCGATCTTGGCCAAGTGGGGGCGCATGGCGGCCACCTCGTCGGCGTAGATCAGGTGATCCTCGAAGACCGCCCAGCGTTCCGGGTTTTGGATCGTGTAGTCGGGGCCGTACTCCTCGCGCAGGAAGGCGTGGACCTGGGCGGTGGTGAACTCGTGGGTGTAGCCCCCATCGACGTTGACCACCACGGCGTCGCCGGGTCGCACGTACCCGGTGCCGCCGATCTGGTGGCGGGCGAGGATCTTCTCGGCCATGGTCATGGGGCGGGCGGCGGTGTCAGTCTTCGGCAGCTCGAGGTGGCCTTCGGCCAGGGCCTTCGAGAAGGCGAACAGCCCTCCCTCGCGGATCACGAGGCGGGTGATCGGGTCGTAGCCGTGGCAGAACTCCTCGAGCTCGACGCCCTCGCCGTTCTGGAGCCGCGTGAGGACGTCGTAACCCGCCATCAGAGTGCCCAGGTTCAAATTGTTGCGGGCGTGGATGGGCGCAAAGGACGCCGCGATGGCGATCTTGATGCCGGCGTAGGCTTCCGCCTGGGCAGCCGTCTCGCGCGAGCTGCCGGTGCCCTTACGGTAGCCGGAAACGATGACTTCGAAGTTGCCGCCGGTCAGAGCGTCGCGCGGGAACACCCGCTCGCCGTCGACGATCAAGCCGGCATAGGCCTCGCGGGCGATTTCCTTGGGTTCCCAGTTGAAACAGACCCACGCCGGGGTCATGACGTCAGTGTTGATGTCGTCGAGCAAATCGTCGACGGTCAGATCCGCCATACGCAGATCGAGCTCACCGCGCAGCTGGCGGCGGATGAGCTCCGGGTCCTTGGTCAAAAAGAGCACCCGTTTGCCGGGAGTGAGACGGACGATTTCGGGGGGCTTCATAGTGACGATCTTATCTCTCCGATACACTCCGCGCCCATGCTGCGACGCCTCGAACTGACGACCGCCGGAGAGAGCCACGGCCCCGGTCTCACCGCCGTGCTCTCCGGCGTTCCCGCCGGGCTCGTGCTCGATCCGGAGGTTCTCCGCCGCGACCTCGCTCGTCGTCAGCACGGCTACGGCCGAGGCCGGCGCATGGCGATCGAGACCGACCACGCGGAGATCACCGGCGGAGTGCGTGGTGGCGTGACCCTGGGGTCGCCCATCGCGTTCTGGATCGCCAACCGGGACCACGCCAATTGGCAACCGATGATGGACCCTTGGACGGTGGACCCGCGGCGAGTGGCGCAGCGGCGGGTCCACGCGCCCCGGCCCGGCCATGCCGACCTCGCGGGTGGCCAGAAGTACCTACACGACGACCTGCGCAACGTGCTCGAGCGGGCCTCGGCCCGCGAGACCACGGCGCGGGTGGCGGCGGGCGCCGTCGCTCGCACGCTGTTGGCGACCCTCGGCATCGAGATCCGCAGCGGTGTTCGGTTCCTGGGCTCGATCGGCGCCGACCGACCGGTACCGACTTGGGAGGAGATCTCGGGGGTCGACGAGGCGAGCCCCCTACGGGCCATCGACCGGGAGCTCGAGCCGGCCATGGTCGCCCTGGTGGACCAGGCGCAGGAAGCGGGGGAGACCTTGGGCGGCGCCGTCACGGTGATCGCTCACGGGGTGCCGGTGGGGCTTGGCTCCTACATCTCTTGGGACAGCAAGCTCGACGGTCGGCTGGCGCAGGCGCTGCTCTCGATCCCGGCGGTCAAGGCCGTCGAAATCGGAGCCGGGCTCGAGGCGGCCCGGGGCTTCGGCAGCACCGCCCACGACGCCATCCTGCCGAGCACCGAGCCGGGCCGCTACCCGCGCGCCACGAATCGCGCCGGTGGCCTCGAGGGCGGCATCACCAACGGCGAGGATCTCGTTCTGACGGCCTACAAGAAACCCATCGCGACCCTGCGCAAGGGCCTGCCCTCGGTCGATCTCGACACCGGCCTCGCCCACGACTCGCAGTACGAACGCAGCGACGTTACGGCACTGCCCGCCGCGGGCGTGATCGCCGAAGCCATGGTCGCCTTGATCCTGGCCGACGCCGCCCTCGAGAAGTTCGGCGGCGACAGCGTGGCCGAATGGCTCGCCCACGCCGAGGCCAGCCGCCGTCTCGTGGCCGGTTGGCGCGGCTAAGGCACCAGCTCCAGCGCCACGCCGTCAACCCCCCGCACGGCGCGAAAATGCCGTTCATCGAGGGTCAGGATCGCCCGCGTCCGGTGGCGATGGGCGAGGACGAGGACCGATGCGTCGGCCAAGCCCAGGCCGAGGTCCCGGTATCGCTCGAGCAGGCCGAGCGCTTGTCGCACGTCAGCAGCGGTGAAACTCTCGAGTTGGAACACCCCGCGGGCGACCTCGGCGAGCAGCGCGCGCTCGGCGTCGGCGCCCACCCGGGTCGCCAGCAGATAGTCGAGCTCGGCGAGCACGAAGGGCGAGAGCAGGTAGGGCGCCGCCACGGACTTCATCGCCCGGGCAACGTCTTCGTGGCGGCGTTGGCTCGCGTCGAGCCAGGCCAGCAGACCGCTGGTGTCGAGCACGATCACGGCTCACCGAACCCTTCGAGCGCCTCGTCCACCCGTTCCGCGAGGGTCGGGTCACCACTGGTGAAGAGCGGGATCCGGGGGCCGTCGCCGCTGCGCCTCGTCACCACGAGGCGCACGCCTTCGCGAATCAACTCCGCCTCGGAACAGCCCTCAGCCACGGCCGCGGCGGCGAGTTCGGTCTTCAGATCTTCGGGCAGGAAGACGGTGGTCCGTTTCATGCCATACACCATGACATACCTACGGGGGTTTTGTCGAGACGTCTTGGGAGACGAGGGGCGGTTCGAATCGAACCATACGAGTGCCATCGGTCACCTCCAGTTCGGCAGCCCGGAAATCGGGCTCCGACGGGTTATGACGACCAGGCACTCGTCGATCTGTCAGGTCGTCACATGTAGCCGAGAGATTTCAGTAGATCGATCGTCTGCTTGTCGGCCGCGCGCTCACCGCCGCAGGTCTGGGGATCGGTATAGACGTTGAAGGCGGGTGCACGGTCCCACAGGGCCAGCTTGCGCTTGAGACGGGTCAGGTCTTCCGGAAACTGGTCGGCGACGTTCTTGGTCTCCGCGGGATCGTTCTGGAGGTCGAAGAGCACGAAGCGCACGCCCTCGCCGCCGATCCAACGCTGCTCGGGCCGGGTCTGGGCGTAGATGAGCTTGAAACGCTCGTCGCGCACGATCTTCTGCCACTTGTTGGCGATTTCGTATCCGGCCTCGGTGTAGGCATACACGTGGCCGTCCTCGTCCGTGACCGGCGGGTTGCCGAACAGGCGCGGCGACAGCGTCCGGCCCTGCATCCAGGCGCCGTCGGGCAAGGCCACGCCCGCGGCTTCCAGGATCGTCGGAGCAAGGTGGATGAGCTCCACCGGCTCCGTGATCACGCGCGGCTCGAGCACGCCCGGATAGTGCACGATGAGGGGGACGTGGACGCAAGTCTGGAAACCGAAGCGGCCGTGGTCGAAGTAGTAACCGTGATCCCCGAGCGATTCCCCGTGGTCCGAGGTGAAAACGGTGAGCGTCTTGTTGAGCAATCCGCGGCGGGCGAGCTGGTCGAGCAGGCGATCGATGTAGCCGTCCACATGGTGGATCTCGGCGTCGTAGCGGGCGACATAGAAGGCCAGCTCGTCGCGACCCTCGAGCACCTGCTTCTGGCCGATGGCGAGCATTTCCTGCTTTTCTTTCGCCACGATCGGGATCCGCACGTCGCCCTTCCAGAATTCGTCGTTTTGGAACCGGTGGGCGTCTTCACCGGGAGGTTGGTAGGGTGTGTGGGGGTCGAGGTAGTGCACCCACAGGAGGTACGGCTTGCCGTTCTCCTGCTGGATGCGGTCGGCCAAGGACAGGGCCAGGTTGGTGATGACCTCGGCGCCCACCGGGTCCTTCCCTTCGGGCAGGTGGGCCATCTTCCACGGCTCGAGGTAGCTGTCGAAGCCCTGGTTGAAGGCGAACTCGGATCCCAGGGCGCCGTTCGCGACGACGGCGTGGGTGGTATAGCCCTGGTCCTTGAGCCGCTCCGCGAGGGTTTTCATCTGGCAAGGCACGGCGAGGCCGATCTTGCGCACGATGCCGTTGTCCTTGCCGTAGGTGGCGGTCATCATCGACGCGAAAGAGGGCGTCGTCTTCGGCCACTGGACGGAGGCGTTGGCGAAACGCACCCCCTCCTTGGCCAGCCGGTCGAGGGTCGGTGACGTGGCCCGGGCGTAGCCGTAGGACGACAAATGGTCCGCGCGCAGCGTATCGACCGTGATCAGCAGGATGTTGCTCGGTCCGGGCAGGGTCTTCGGAACCTCCTGCCGGGGTTTCGGGCAGGCGGTGGTCGAGACGAGCAGCAGAGTGGCCAGGGCGAGCGAACGTGGACGGATCATGGTGCCTCGATGACTTCGTTGGACGGGACGATCGGTTCCGCCGATCACTGGCTCGGATGATACCTGCGGCGAATCTCGAACAACACCAGGGCGGCGGCGACAGTGGCATTCAGCGACTCGACAGCCGGGGCGAGAGGGATCGTCACGCGCTGATCACAACGGGCGGCGAACTCCGGGTCGAGCCCGGGCCCCTCGGCCCCGAGAGTGACGACCAGGGGGCCGGTCAGGTCGGCCGACCACAGGGGAATACCGTCGCGCGGCACCAGGGCGACCCAGGTCGCGTCAGGCACTCGGCCCGCGAGCTCCTGGGCCGTGACGCCGGTCGCCACCGGGAGGCGCAGCAGGCTGCCGGCGGAAGCACGCAAAGCTCGCGGGTGATTGGGGTGCACCGTGCCGGGCGCGAGCACCAAGGCGTCGGCCTCCGCGGCCTCCGCCACCCGGGCCAAGGCACCCAGGTTTCCCGGGTCCTGCAACCCATCCACGAACACCGCCAGGCTCGGCGGGGTGCGAAGCGCGGCGAGCCCCGGCCGCGGCAGGCGGGCCACGGCCAGGACGCCACGTGGGGCATCGGCGTCGCCGAGCGAGGCCAAGAGCTCTTCCGATACCTCGTCGACGGGAGTGCCCCGGGCGGCGAGCAACGCGCCGAGGCGGCGCCCGTCGGCACTCGCCGTGAGCGCATCGGGGGTCACCAGGATGGCCTCGAGGGCCAGCCCGGCGGCGATCGCCTCGAGCACCAGGTGGGGGCCCTCGAGCAGGGCGCGATCACCTTTACTTCGCCGCAAGCGCCGAATATCCTTCAACTTCTGGTTGTGCCGGCCGAGTTTCATCGGGCCGAATCTTAGCGCCCGCGACCCCGGGCGGTTGCGGGAGTGACCCAAGATGGAGATCACGGAATTCTGGCAGCGGCTACAGCGCGGCGTCGAAGTCGCCGTCGCCGGGGCCAACTCGGACAAGCTGCTCGGAGTCCGGGACGGCTTCCTGCGGTACTTCAAGGAGCGGCTGGACCGTCCGGTTTCGATCGCTGTGGTGTCGCAAAGCGAAGCGGCCCCCGTGCTCGGCCTGCCGCTTTGTGACGAGGACATCCTCGCGGTGGCCTCGGCGGGGGCGCGAGAGCTTCAGTCGCGGCTGGCCGAGCACTATCACTTCTTCGTCGCCAGCGAGGGCGGCCTCGACGAGCTGCGGTTCGGCGGCGAATCGTCTTTCGTCGTGCGCAATTGGACGGTCGTCTCGTCACCCATCGGCGAAGCCTGGGGCTCCTCGGGTGCGGTTCAGATTCCGCCGCGGCTGATCGCCGGACTCGAGCGCGCCCAGCTGCCTTATGCCGTGCCGGGAACCCGCCGGGGCGGCGGCATGATCGCGTCGCTGACCGGCGGGCTGGAGACCCGGCGCCGAGCCGTGGAAATCGCCACCGTCCACGCCCTTTCGACCTTGTTCTACGGTCTGTTGGGCGGGTCCGGCGGCGAGAACTCAGGCCGGGCGGTTTCGGTTCGGTAGGGGGGCGGCGGGGCCAGGCAGAAGAACGGAGTTTCTCACGCCACGCTCTTCAAGCTCGGTTCCCGTCGTCCCTCGAACTTCACTCCGCGTAGTAGAACGAGCCGTTGTAGACGAAGCCGCCGGTCCCCGCGGGTGCCGCACCGAGGTAGCAGTTGGCGCCGTCGTAGTAGCCCGCCTCACAGAGGAAGTTCTTGCCCAGGCTGAGGTAGTACTTGTTGTCGTAGACGAAGGGCATGCCGTCGGCGGCGGGCACCGGCTTGACGTAGCAGTTGGCGCCGTCCCACGAGGCGCTGATCAGGCTGCCGTCGAGCGGGCTGGTCGGATTCGGGTTCAGCCAGAAGGCCTTCGCCGAACAGCGCGGGGGCAGAATCGTGACCGTCATGGTGTCGCTGCAAGCCGTGGCGTTGGTGTTGTAGTTCTGCACCACTAGGGTGATGGTCGCGCTGGTACCGGGGATGGCGTTGGTCGGCACGTTGAAGGCAACGTGGATGTTCGAGCTTGAACCCACGAAGAAGTACGGCGGGGTGAACTGACCCGGGGGCCGGACCGTGAGGTTGTACAGGGGTGCGCCGCTGTGCAGGCGGTTCACGATGTAGTTGGCCGAGGGCAGGTTGGTCACGGTGCCGGTCTGGCTGTAGGAATCTCCGGGCCGCAACGAAACGTTTGCCGGGAGATTGCAGCCGGCCCAGGCCGGGCCGGCGGCGGCCGCGGCGGTGAGCACGGTGGCCACCAAGGCACTGCGGTAACGACGAGAGAGCTGAGACATCTTCGGTTCTCCTTGGACCCCGGGTCCGCCGGAATTGGCGGGCTACCCAGGAGTGTGGGTCCGCCTACTCAGGGCGCAGGCCCCGAGCCGATTCCCTCACGGCGAGCGAAGAAATATCCCCTTTATTTTCAGCGATTAAGGACACATTAATGCGCCAGTGGCATTGCATTGATGCCGTAGCAGTATTCGCTGCGCGCGTCCACCCCTTGAAGTTTTGACGCACCCTGCTACCATGCCCCGATTCTCTCGGGCGCCCGTCTCGCGCCCGCATCGATCGCAAACCACGAAAGGCACGAGAGCCATGACGGATACGAGGACTCATCTGTTCACGTCGGAGTCGGTGACCGAAGGCCATCCCGACAAGATGGCGGACCAAATCTCCGACGCCATCCTGGACGAGGTTCTGCGCCAGGACCCGACGGGGCGGGTCGCCTGCGAGACTTTGGTCACCACCGGGGTGGCGATGATGGCCGGGGAGATCACCACCACCGGCACGGTCGACTTCGTGGGTGTGGCCCGGCGCACGATCAAAGAGATCGGCTACACCGACGCCGCCTACGGTTTCGATTCGAACAGCTGTGCCGTGCTCGTCGCCCTCGATCCCCAGTCGCCGGACATTGCCCAAGGCGTCGACACCGGCGGCGCGGGCGACCAGGGTTTGATGTTCGGCTACGCCTGCCGCGAAACGCCGGAGCTCATGCCGCTGCCGATCATGCTCGCCCACGGCCTCACTCGGCGCCTCGCGGCCGTCCGCAAGAGCGGGGAAGTGGCGTGGCTGCGTCCCGACGGCAAGAGCCAGGTGAGCGTCGAGTACGACGGCAAGAAGCCCGTCCGGATCCACAACGTCGTGGTCTCGACCCAGCACCATCCGGAAGTGGACAACGACACCCTGCGCCGCACGGTCATCGACACGATCATTCGCCCCTCGATCCCCGCCGGCCTGCTCGACGAGCGCACCGAGTTCCACATCAATCCCACCGGACGGTTCGTCATCGGCGGCCCCCAGGGCGACTGCGGGTTGACCGGGCGCAAGATCATCGTCGACACCTACGGCGGACGGGCCAGCCACGGCGGCGGCGCCTTTTCGGGCAAGGATCCGACGAAGGTCGATCGCTCTGCTTGCTACATGGCGCGCCACGTGGCCAAGAACCTGGTGGCCGCGGGCCTCGCCGAGCGCGCTCTGGTGCAGGTGGCCTACGCCATCGGCGTCGCCGAGCCGGTGTCGATCCTGGTCGACACCGAGGGCACGGGCGCGGTGTCCGATCGTCACATCGAGGGCATCGTCCGCGAGTACTTCAATCTCACCCCCAAGGGCATCATCGAGCACCTCGGATTGCGCAAGCCGATCTACCGCCAGACCGCCGCTTACGGTCACTTCGGCCGTGAGGAGCCGGGCTTCAGCTGGGAATCGACCGCCCATGCCACGGACCTGCGCCGCGCGGCCGGCTTGAACGGCGACGTGCCGCCGCCGCCAGCGTTCTGAGGCACGACGGCCGGGACAAGTCCGGCCGTTACCTCAGGAGAAGAAATGGGTTAAAGGTAGCGGCCGGCCTTCAGGCCGGCCGTCTTCTTTACAGATACCCCAGCGCCTCGAGCCGCCGCCGCAGCTCGCCCTCGATTTCGATCGCGGAGCCGGTTGCGGTGGCGCCTCGCGCCCGCTCCCGAGTCCAATACCGACGCAGAACCTCGGTGATTTCCGCGTGCTCCGCGGACCGATCCACGGTTTCCCCGCGGTCGTCCTCGAGATCGAACAACCGTTCGCCGTAGAGCTTCCAGCGCTCGCGGCGCACGGCGAAGTCCTGCTCCGGGTCGCCGCCATCGAGAAGCGACAGGGCGAAGGGGGCCGCGGACGGTTCGCGCCGGATCACGGGCAGCAGGCTCCGCCCCTCGAAGCTCGAGGGAATCGGCACGCCCACGACGTCGAGCACGGTGGGCGCGAGATCGATGCCGCGGGCAAGCTCCGATAGGCGTACACCCTCGGCTCGCTCCGCAGTGCCCGCCGGCAGCCGCACGACCAAGGGCACTCGCAGCAGCTCCTCGTACAGCGTATGGGAGTGCCACGCCCAGCTGCCGTGTTCCCCCAACTCCTCGCCGTGGTCCGAGGTCACGACCACGAGGGTGTTCGCCAGCCGCCCGCGGGCGCGGAGAGCGTCCAACAGCTCGCCCAAGGCCCGGTCCATCGCGCGGATTTCGGCGTCGTAACTCGCCACCACGTGCCGCTGGTCGGCAGGCGACAGCGAGATGCCCTGGTTGTTGACCGTGCGCATTTCCTTGTGCCCGACTCCGGTGCCGAGAAAACCCGTGTAGCCGTCCGGTTGGAAGACCCGTAAGTCGGCCGCGGCCGGGGTGTAGGGAAGGTGCGTCTCGTAAGTGTGGAGGAAGAGAAAAAACGGCTCCTGCCGTTGCAACCCGTCCAACCAAGCGAGCCCGGCCGCCGCCACCGGAGAGAGCCGGTCCTGGCCGATCGTGCGATAGACCTCGAACCCCTGCCCCAAGCCCAACTCCGGCACGATCTGCCCGCCGTCGTGAAACGCCCCGGTACGGTAGCCGGAGGCCTTCAGGACTTCCGCCAGGGTCAGTACGGAATCCGCCAAGGGCCGGCGGGCCGCGAACGAGGCCCCATGCCGGTGCGGGGACAAGGAAGTGAAGATCGAAGCGTGGGACGGCAACGTCGACGGCGCCGCCGCCACGGCGGTCTCGAACAACACCCCCTCGCGGGCCAGAGCATCGAACCGCGGGCTGGTCGGCGGGCCATAGCCGTAGGCGCCGAGATGATCGGCCCGTAACGTATCGACCGAAATCAACACCACCGAGGGATGAGTCGGAGAGCAGCCGCCAAGAACCAGCGCCGTCAGAGCCGTGAAGATTCCGGGCCGAATCACGGCGCGAATCGTAGCGTGGGTCCGCCTGGCCAGGACGCCTGAGGTACCATTTCTCGCACCATGGAAACGATCCTCTCCGTCGCCCTCGGTCTCGGTCTCGCGGCGGCCTGCGGCTTCCGCGTGTTCGTCCCGTTCCTGCTCATGAGTCTGGCCAATCGCGCGGGGTTCCTCGACCTTTCGCCGAGCTTCGCGTGGGTGGGCAGCGATGCCGCGTTGTGGGCCCTCGGGGCCGCCACGGTGCTCGAGATCGGCGGTTATTACCTGCCTTGGGTCGACCACCTGCTCGACATGGCGGCCTCGCCGGTGGCGGTGGTGGCGGGCATCTTGGCGACCGGGGCCGTCATCACCGACATGGACCCGGTCTGGAAGTGGACCCTGGCCGTCGTGGCCGGCGGGGGTCTCGCGACCACCACTCAGGCCCTGACGGTGGCGGGCCGCGGCGTCTCGACCTTGACGACCGCCGGGATCGGCAATCCGCTCGTAGCCACCGGCGAGGCGGTGGGGTCGGCCGGCCTCACGGTGTTGGCCATCGCGTTGCCTCTGGTGGCTCTGACCCTGCTGTTCGTCCTCGGCTTCTGGGCGGCGCGTCGGCTGTTGTTCCGGCGCCCGAGCCCAGCCGGCGGAGGGGCCGCGGCTTGAAGGCGCGAATCGGCGGATGGCTGGCCGTGGGCCTCCTGGGGTTGGGGCTCACGACAGGCTGTGCCACGACGGGGCCCCAGACCCGGGTCGCCCTTCCGCTGGGTGAGCAGATGCGCCAGCGGGGCGTCGAGCCGGCCCAGGTCGTCGTGCCGTTCGAGATCGATGCCGAGTTGGCCCAATGGGCTCGGCAGCGGGTCTCGAATACCCTCGACATGAATCGCCGGCTCGATGACTTGCTGCTGGCGCTGCTCGGGTCCGGCGAGATCACCCTCACCTACGAAGCCGATGCCACGGGCACCGCCGCGGAGGTCTTCGCTTCTGGGCGGGCCAACTGCCTGGCTTTCGCGTTTCTCTTTGCCGGTCTGGCGCGGTCGGTGGACATCCCGGTGGATTTCCTTCTGGTGCCCGAGGTCGAGCGGTTTTCGCGCGAGGGGGACTTCATCATCGTCTCCGAACATGCCACGGTGGTTTTCGGGGAAGGGGAGGACCGGCGCATCCTCGAGTTCCGCCTCGGCCCCAGTCTCGACTACCGACGCGCCGTGCGGATCTCGGACATCACGGCGATCGCCTTGTACTACTCGAACTTGGGCGCCCAGGCCCTGCGTGCCGGGGAGCTGGCCCTGGCCCGCGAGCGGCTGGAAATTGCCGCCCGGCTCGATCCGCGATTGGGCCAAGCGTGGACCAACCTGGGCGTCGCTCGGCGGCGGACCGGGGACGTTCCGGGAGCCGAAGCCGCCTACTTCCGAGCTCTCGAGATCGATCCCAAGAACCCGTCGGCCTACCAGAATCTGGCGGCCCTGGCCCAGAGCCGCGGCGGCCAGCAGAGTGCGCTCGACCTGCTGTCGCGGGTCGACGAAATCGACAGTCAGAATCCCTACAGCTACCTGGCCCTTGGGGACCTCGCGGCGGCGTTGGGCAACGAGGCCGAGGCCGGACGGTTCTATCGCGAGGCTCTGCGGCGGGCGCCGCACAGCGCCGAAATGTTCGCCGCTCTGGGCCTGTGGAACCTGAAAGCGGGCGAGCTGCGCACGGCGCGCCGCCTGCTCAAGAAGGCCCGGAAACTCGACCCCGAGGCACCACGCGTTGCAGCCCTCGAAGGTCGTTTGACCGGGATCGCGGACTCGTGACGGCCCCGGCCGGGCTCTGGCGGTTGGCGGCCGACACCGGCGGCACTTTCACCGATGTGCTCGCTGAAGACCCGGCCGGCCATCCCCACCGTGCCAAGGTGCTGTCTTCTTCGGCGTTGCGCGGACGGATCGAACAGGTGTTCGTCGAGCGCCGTTGCCGGCTCGATCGCCGATACCCGGGGCCGACTCCCGGCCCGGCCCTTCTCGCCGGGTGCGGCGTGGTCAGCCTGGACGGCCGCTCGCTCGGAGTCGTCCACGCTTTCGATGCGGCTGCGGGCCAACTGGAGCTCATGGCGGAGGCCGAACTCCGGGTCGGCCAGACGATCGAAATCCG
Source organism: Thermoanaerobaculia bacterium (assembly GCA_033762835.1). Taxonomy (GTDB): domain Bacteria; phylum Acidobacteriota; class Thermoanaerobaculia; order Multivoradales; family DATKCC01; genus JANRLG01. The sequence goes on along the minus strand of JANRLG010000226.1, from coordinate 1,051 downwards.
CTCGCCCGAGCCGGCGCCGGTGCTGGCCGCGCGGCTGCTGACCGGCACGCCCCAGGGCGCGGCCCTGCCGCCCATGGAGCTCCGTCTCGCGACCACCCGCGGCACCAACGCGTTGCTCGAGCGGCGTGGCGCCGCCACGGCTTTCCTGGTCACCCGGGGCTTTCGCGATCTCCTGACGATCGGTACCCAGGAGAGGCCGGAGTTGTTCGCTCGGCGCCCGGTCCGCCCGGTGCCCTTGCCGCGCTTGGTGCTCGAAGTCGTGGAGCGGCTGGCCGCGGACGGCTCCGTGCTCGAGCCCCTGGACGAGACGGCCCTCGTGGCCGAGCTGCCCCGGTTACGGGCCGCGGGCATCGAAAGCGTGGCCGTGGCGCTGCTCCACGCCTATCGCAATCCCGTCCACGAGGACCGGGTGGTGGCCGTGCTCAGAGCTCACGGCTTTCCGTCCGTGGTGGCCTCGGAGGCCCTGGCCCGGCGCATCAAGTTTCTGCCTCGGGCCGAGACGGCGGTGGTCGAGGCCTATCTCGCCCCGATCGTGGGGGCGTTCCTCGCCAGCGTGGCGGCGGCCCTACCCGCGGCCCCAGCGGGCCGCCTGTTCGCCTTGACGAGTGCCGGCGGCCTGGTGGCAGCGACCGATTTTCGGGCCAAGGACAGCCTGCTCTCTGGCCCCGCGGGGGGCGTCCTGGGGGCGCAACGAGCGGCCCGCGCCAGCGGCTTCGCCGCGTTCATCGGCTTCGACATGGGCGGCACCTCGACGGACGTCGCCCGCGCCGCGGGGGACGGTCTCGAGTACACCTTCGAGCAGCGGGTCGGGGACGCTCGGCTGCTGGCCCCGGCCCTGGCCATCGAAACAGTGGCGGCCGGGGGAGGCTCGATCGTGGCGGTCTCCAACGGCCGCCTCCAAGTCGGGCCGGCGAGTGCCGGAGCCACTCCCGGTCCCGCTTGTTACGGCGCGGGCGGCCCGTTGACGTTGACCGACGTCAATCTCCTTTTGGGCCGTTTCGATCCCGGCCGATTCGGCCTGCCCCTCGATGTCGCCGCTGCCGAGCAGGCC
>JANRLG010000225.1:0-11676 GCA_033762835.1 Thermoanaerobaculia bacterium | reverse complement strand
CGCTCGAGATCGAGCCCGGGGGCGGCCGGCACCGAGGCCGACACGAGCAGGATCCGCAAGGGCGGTCGGGCCGGCGTCCGGACCCCGGGCAGCGGAACCAAAATGTACCGCACGACCGAGAACTGCTCCGTCTGCACCAGGAACTTCGGGCTCGGGGTGCCGAATAGGAGCTCCCAGGGTAGATCGTGGAGTCGCGCCTCGGCGGGGCGATCGAGGCTCATGCGCAACTCGATGCGGATCGGCTGCCCGAAGCTCCGGCGCTTGCCGGCCTGAGTGGTGCCGATGACCAAATCCAGCGCCTGGCCCACCGGTCCGTGGAACAGCGCGCGGAAGAGCGCGCGCCCGAGCTCCCGAGGGTCCCGCTCGGGCACCGTCTCGAGCAACCGGATGCGGCGATAGGGCTCGGCCGGCGCCCGGCCGACTCCGACCGGTACCCCGAGCGGCGCGAGGAACACCGGGGGAACGTCGAAGGTTCCCGAGAAATCCCCCTGGCAGCAGTTGACCTCCACGCGATAGCTGTCGCCCGCCAAATGGTGGAAGGTCACCGCGAAATCCTGGTATTTCAAGGGTACCCCCTCGAGAGAACTCTATGCCCACGATCGATCGATTTCGAGAACCCGCTGAAGAGTGGTCGAGGGCGGCGGGATCTTACCCGAGCCGGCCACTTCCTCGGCGGCCGGGTCAGCCGAGGGGCACTTGGCTCTCGAGTTCCTCGAGCCAGACCTCGGCCTCGTTGTCCGACGGGGCGCGCCAGTCGCCGCGCGGCGAAAGTGATCCGCCGGAGCCGACCTTGGGGCCGTTCGGCATCGCCGAGCGCTTGAACTGCGAGACCTTGAAGAACCGGTGCAGGAAGACCTTGAGCCAGCGTTTGATCGTGGCCAGCTCGTAGGAGCGCCGACCGGCCTCGGGGTGACCGGGCGGAAAGCTCCCGCGGTTCGGATCGCCCCAGGCGTGATGGGCCAGGAACGCCACTTTGCTCGGCCGGAAGCCGAAGCGGGTCAAGTAATAGAGGTGGAAATCCTGGAGTTCGTAGGGGCCGATCACGTCCTCCGTGCGTTGCCCGAACTGCCCCTCGGCCGCGGGCGGAATCAGCTCCGGGGTGATTTCCGTGGCGAGAATGTCGAGCAGCACCCGGCGCGTCTCGCTGGCATCCGGCTCCCGCTCGGCCTCCCAACGGATCAGGTGCTGGATCAACGTCTTGGGCACCGAGCCGTTGACGTTGTAGTGCGACATTTGGTCGCCAACCCCGTAGGTGCACCAACCGAGGGCGAGCTCCGACAGATCGCCGGTCCCGACCACCAGCGCGGCGTGGTGGTTCGCCAGGCGGAACAGATGGCTGGTGCGCTCCCCGGCCTGCACGTTCTCGAAGGTGATGTCGTAGACCTCTTCACCCCGCGCGAACGGGTGCCCGAGATCGGCGAGCATCTGCCGACAGGACGGCCGAATGTCGATCTCGTGGCCGCTCACCCCTAGGGCGCGCATGAGCCGCCAAGCGCTTTCGCGAGTCGCGGTACCGGTGGCGAAACCGGGCATCGTGTAGGCGAGCACGTTCGTCCGCGGTAGACCCAGCTCGTCGAGCGCCCGGCAGGCGACGACCAGCGCGTGGGTCGAATCGAGCCCGCCGGACACCCCGATCACCAGTTTCTTGATGCCCGTCGCCTCGAGCCGCTTGACCAACCCGGAGACTTGGATGCGATAGGCCTCGGAACAGCGCTCGTCGCGCTTGTCGGGAGCGTGAGGCACGAAGGGGAACCGCTCGACCTCGCGGCGCAGGGGCACCTCGCCGCGCGGCGGCCCGAGCTCGAAACGCACCCGCCGCAGCTCCTGGAGCCGTTCGCGATGGTGGCTCGCGGCGTCGTGGAAGCTCGTCCACCGTTGCCGCTCCTGGCGCAGGCGGTCGAGGTCGATGTCCGCGGTGATCTTGTGGTCCCGTGGCACGAACCGCTCGCTCTCGGCCAGGATCTCGCCGTTCTCCGCCACCAGCGCATGACCGTCCCAGGCCAGGTCGGTGGTCGACTCGCCGACGCCCGCGGCGGCGTAGAGGTAGGCCGCAGCGCACTTGGCGGACTGCCCGCGCACGAGGTCGCGCCGGTAGTCGGCCTTACCGACGGTGATGTTCGAAGCCGAGAGATTGGCGAGCACGGTGGCCCCGGCCATGGCCGCCCAGGTCGAGGGCGGAATCGGCACCCACAAGTCCTCGCAGATCTCGACGTGGAGGGCGAAGCCCGGCAAATCCTCGGCCTCGAAGATCAAGTCGTTGCCGAAAGGCGCCCGTTGGCCGCACAGATCCACTGCCCGGGACACCGCCGAACCCGCCGGGGCGAACTGGCGCTTCTCGTAGAACTCCCGGTAATTGGGCAGGTAGGTCTTGGGCACGACCCCGAGCACCTGGCCGCGGTGCACCACGACGGCACAATTGAACAGCCGGGAGTCGACGACGAGGGGCGCCCCCACGACCAGCACCGGGTCGAGCTCGGCGCTCTCCGCCACCAACTCGTCGAGCGCGGCCTGTACGCCCTCGAGTAAGGCGTCCTGCTGAAACAGGTCGTCATTGGTGTAGGCCGACAGGCCGAGCTCCGGAAACAGCGCCAGCACCGCCCGGTCCGCCGCGGCCCGGCGCGCCAAGTCGAGCGTGCGTTCGACGTTGAAGGTGGGCGACGCCACGCGCACCCGCGGCACCCCCACGGCGACGCGGGCGAAGCCGTGCCGGTAGAGCGACTGGAACGGCAGATCGGACACGCTCAGCGCCCCTCTCCCTCGGGCCGCGCCAGCTCCCGGGACCGCGCCGTGGCCACCCCCACGGCGTTGATCAGCATGGTGCGCAGGCCGTGGCTCTCGAGGTCCGCCACCGCCGCGATGGCGGTGCCGCCCGGGGTGGTCACCTCGTCGCGCAAGATCGCCGGGTGTTTGCCGGTTTCGATCACCAGCTTGGCCGCGCCGTAGACGGTTTGCGCGGCGAGCCGCAAAGCCACGGGGCGCGGAATGCCCTGCTTGACCCCGCCGTCGGTGAGCGCTTCGATGACCATGTAGACATACGCCGGGCCGCTACCGGACAAGCCCGTGACGGCGTCGAGCAAGCCCTCGGCAACCTCCTCGACTTTGCCCACGGCCTCGAAGATGTGCCGGGCGAGCGCCATGTGCTCGGCCTGGGCGTGCCGGCCGCCCACGATCGCCGTGGCGCCCTCGTCGACCAGCGCCGGGGTGTTGGGCATGGTGCGCACCACCGGCCACGGGCCCTCGAGCACCTCTTCGATCGCACGCGTCGGCAAACCGGCCACGACCGACACCACCAGGGCGCCAGGCTCGAGCGCGTCGCGCACTTCCGCGAGCACCTCCCGCGCCGCCCAGGGTTTGACTCCGAGCAGGACCACCGAGGCCCCGGTTACGGCCGCCCGGTTGTCCCCGGAGACGACCACACCCGGGTACCGAGCCGCGAGCTCGGCCCGGCCGCCCGGGCTCTTGCGCGTGGCGCGCAGACGCTCCGCCGGCAGATCGTCCTGGCGGCGCAAGCCGCCCAACAGAGCGCCGCCGATGTTGCCGCACCCGAGGAGCGCGATGGTGTGATCCGCCAGCATGGAGAGTCCCCTTCCTTCCGGGCGGAAGGATAGCGGAAACGCTTCAGGTCCGGGCGAATCCAAGCGCGCCGAGGGCCGCGACGAGGCGGCGGTAGTCGTCCTCGTCGTTGTGCATCTGGGCCGAGACCCGCAGCACGCGGTGGCCGGGCGCCGGCCAATGGAAAACCGGTACTTCGATCTGGAAGTCCTGCCACAGGCGAACCTGGAGCTCGTCGCCGCCAAAAGGCGAGGCGCCGCTCGGGGCTTCGCCCAGGGGCACGGCCGCGAGGGCACCGATCGTCGACTCGGGCGACGGGTCGGCGAGGCCCAGCGTCGCGGTGAGCAGCTGCCGCGCGAACAAAGCCAAATTCCGATTGCGTTCGCGCAGGGCGGGCCAACCGCCGGGAAGGAGATTCCCCAGGAACTCGAGGGCCACGGGAAGACACAGCCAGCCCGTGGGATCGAGCGTGCCGCCCCAATCGAACTGGTCGTGGAACGCCGAGCGCCCCGGCCGGCGAACGTTGGCGCCGTGGGAGATCACCAGCGGCACCAGGCCCGCCTGGCAGTCCCGGCGAGCGTGCAGGAAGGCCGTGCCCTTGGGCGCGCACAGCCACTTGTGCGCGTTGCCGGTGTAGTAGGCGGCGCCCAGGCGGTCGAGATCGAGTTCCACCATGCCCGGGGCATGCGCACCATCGACCAACGTCTCGACACCGCGGGCGCGCAATTCATCCACCAGCCGCGCCATCGGAAACACGAGGCCGGTCGGGCTGGTGACGTGATCGAGCAGAGCCAGGCGCGTAGCCGGAGTCACCGCTTCGAGGATCGGGAGCACCAGATCGTCTTCGCTCGCCGCGGGAAACGGCACCCGGGCCACCACCACCCGCGCGCCCGCCTTCTCAGCGACGTAATCGAGGGCGTTCTTGCAGGCGTTGTAGGCGTGATTGGTGGTCAGCAGCTCGTCGCCGGGCGAAAACTCGAGGGAGCGCAACACGGTGTTGACACCCGCCGTGGCGTTCGTCACCGGCACGAGGTCCTCGGGCGAGGCCCCGAGGAAGGCCGCCAAGGGCTCGCGCGCGGCGTCGATCAAGCCGAAGATGCGCCGGCCCAGAAACTCGAGGGGCTGGCGTTCGAGCTCGACCCGCAAAGCGGACTGGTGATCGAGAACGACCCTCGGACAGGCGCCGAAGGAGCCGTGGTTCAGAAACGTGACGTCGGGATCGAGGGTCCAGTGGACTGCGAAACGACTCGGCAACTCAGCACTCCCTTTCCTTGTCCACGCCGTCCTTTCCCCTGTCACCGGAAGAACTTCTCGAACTTCTTCGGCTCGGCCTCGTGCAGCAGCTCGTACGCCGCCTCGAAAATCGACTCCCGATTGGGTTTCGAGAAGTAGTCGCCGTCGGAACCGTAGGCCGGGCGGTGTTGGGCTCCGGCGAGGGTCCGCGGCGGCGAGTCGAGCCAGCGGTAGCCGTTCTGAACCTCCAGGACCTCGCGCAGGATGAACGCCGAGGCGCCGCCGGGCACGTCTTCGTCGACGATCAGGAGCCGGGCCGTCTTCTCGAGCGATTGGACGATGCGGTGGCCGAGATCGAACGGCAGCAGAGTTTGCACGTCGATGACCTCGGCTTCGATGCCGACCTTGGCCAGCAAGTCCGCGGCCTCGAGCACGATCCGGCAGCACGCGCCATAGGTCACGATCGTGACGTCGGTGCCGGCGCGCAGCACCTCCGGCACTCCGAGCGGCACGGTGAACTCGCCGATGTTGTCGGGCAGGCGCTCCTTCTGGCGATAACCGTTCAGCACCTCGACCACCAGGGCCGGGTCGTCGCTCTGCAGCAGCGTGTTGTACATGCCCGCGGCCTGGGTCATGTCTCGGGGTACGCAGACATACAGGCCGCGCAGCGCGTGGAGGATCGTCCCCATCGGCGAACCCGAATGCCAGACCCCCTCGAGCCGGTGGCCGCGAGTGCGCACGATGACCGGTGCCTTCTGGCCCGCCTTGGTGCGCCAACGCAGGGTCGCCAAGTCGTCCGAAAGAATCTGCAGGCCATAGAGCAGATAGTCGAGGTACTGGATCTCGGCGATCGGTCGCAGGCCACGCATGGCCATGCCGATCGCTTGCCCCATGATGGTGGCCTCACGGATGCCGGTGTCGGCGACTCGCAGGCTGCCGAATTCGTCTTGCAGACCGGAGAAACCCTGGTTGACGTCACCCAGCTTGCCGACGTCTTCGCCCATCGCGAAAAGGTTCGGGTGGCGCGTCAGGGCCGCCCGGAAGCACGCGTTCAGCACTTCGAAGCCGTTGACCGTGCGCGCCTCGGGGCCGAACACCGGGGCCACGGCGGGCACTTCGAGGGCCGAAGACGCGCTCTCCGAGTGGACATCCGAGCTGTAGCGCTCGCGGTTGTCGAGTACGGCCCGCTTCTTCCAGGCCACGAGTGCCTGCCGGGTCGGACCGTCGGGCAGGACGCGGGCGGCGACCAGGGCATCCTCGACGGCGACCAGGATGTCGCGCCGGAAGGGCGTCTGCTTCTTGTCGAGGCTCTCGGCGATCTTCGAGACCTCGGTGGCCCCCTCGCTAGCGAGCTTGCGCAGCAACCCGACGACCTCGGCGACCTCCCCCTCGATCGAGGACCGATAAGCATCCCAGGCGGCTTGCTTTTCGCGATTGACTTGATCCCGGGTCTCGCGGTCGAGGCTGTCGAGTTCCTCGGCCGTCGCCAAGCCCTCGGCCAAGATCAGCTCGCGGAACTTGGTCAGGCAGTCGTGGGCGATCTCCCACTCGAGGCGTTCGGGGGACTTGTACCGTTCGTGGCTGCCGGAGGTCGAATGGCCCTGGGGCTGGGTGACCTCGACGACGTGGACGAAGGCCGGCACGTGCTCGGCCCGCACGCGGTCCGCGGCCTCCCGGTAAGTGGCGACGAGGCCGCGGTAATCGTGGCCGGCCACGCGGTAGAGGTCGTAGCCCGCGGTCGTGCCGGGAAGCCGGCGGAAGCCCGCCATCAGCTCGCCGACGTTCGACTTGGTCACCTGGAGCTCGTTGGGCACCGAGATGCCGTAACCGTCGTCCCACACCGACATCAGGAGCGGCGCCCCGAGGACCCCGACGGCGTTGATCGCCTCCCAGAACAGGCCCTCGGCGCAGGACGCGTTGCCGATGGTGCCGAAGGCGATTTCGTCGCCGTTCTTCGAGAAACTCTCGAAGCCCGTGCCGAGCGACGGCTCGTTGCGGTAGAGCTTGGAGGCGTAGGCGAGGCCCACCAGCTTGGGCATCTGCCCGGCGGTGGGCGAAATGTCCGAAGCGACGTTGGGGCCGGCTACCTGGCTCACGAAGCGGCCCTCGGCGTCGAGCATCCGCGTCCCGAAGTGGCAGTTCATGGCGCGCCCGGCCGAGGCCGGGTCGGCCTGGACGTCGGGGTGGGCGTAGAGCTGGGCGAAGAACTCCTGGACGGTCAGCAGGCCGAGGGCGAACAGGATGGTCTGGTCACGGTAGTAGCCGGCGCGAAAGTCGCCGGGCCGAAACGCCTTGGCGAGCGCGATCTGGGCCAGCTCCTTGCCGTCCCCGAAAATGCCGAACTTGGCTTTCCCCGTCAGCACTTCGCGCCGGCCGAGCAAGGAGACGTGCCGCGACAGGCACGCCAAACGGTAGTCGCGCAGCACTTCGTCGCGATCGAGCGGAACGGTGGCAGGCGGAGTCTCGGTCTCGGTCGCGGTGATCATGCGGCGTCCTCTCGTCGGTGGTCACCCAGGCCCGGCCCACGGCCGGTGGAGGCGAAGAGGAGCAAGTTTACCGGAAGGGGCGGGAGGGAGGGGACTACAACCGATTTCGCCAGTATCCAGGCTTGCGCTTCTGATGCGCGACCGTCAAGATCCGTGGTCCCGAGGCATCTTCCCGGTACACCAAGGAAAACGGGAAGCGACGAAGACTGTAGAGGCGTAAACCGCCAGCCACGCGCCTTCCAAGACGCTGATTCAGTTCCAGCAAGTGGAAGGCGGCTTCGAGTTCTTCGAGGAATGCCTCTGCGACTCGGCGGCTGGCGTGCTGACCGTAGTAGGCCGCTGAGTCACTGAGTTCTTCTTCAGCCGCGGGATGGAGCCAATAACTCACCCTAGCCGAGCTCGCGCTCGTTCCAGGGCCGCACCACCTGGAACCAGTTGGACCTTCCCTTCCGCAACCTCAACCTCTCTCCGCAGCGCCTCAGCAACCCAGGCAGCTTCCACTTCCGAATCAGGCTCGAAGCTGTCCAGCAAGACTTCGAGCAAATGAGCTCGGTCACTGGGGCTGAGGCTCAGAACTTCCGATTCGAGCTCTTGGACGGAGGCTGCCATACGTTCTCCTACCAGCGTTATCGGCCTAGGATGCCACAGCCGCCCCGGTTGAGAAAGTCCCAACCGGGGCGCTGAGATTCTGGTCTACATCCGGCAGGGACCTTCGCACTTGGTCGTCGAGGTCGACAGCCAGCTGCACCGCACCGAGGGCGCACCGGCGTAGCAGCAACAACACTGGTAGTTCTGCTTGCGGTACTTGGTCGTCGAGATGCAGCAGCCGTCGTAGACCCAACGGGTGTCGGCGATCCAGCAATCGAGGGCCGCGTTGTTGGGCTGCTGTTCCTCCGCGAGGGTCTCGAGGATCGCCTCGATCGGGACTTCTTCGACCGGCACTACCTGAGCCGGCGGGGCGCTCAGCAGGGCTTGCAGTTCGGTCGTGTCGATCGGTTCGGCGGCGGCCAGCGGCAACGCCACGAACACCCCCAAGGCCACGAGAACGAGACGGAAACGGCTCATCGTCGATCCTCCTTTGGAAGTCGGCACGGCAAGGCTCTCCCAGCACGGGAGGCAAGCGTGCCTCAAGCTTGAATCTGCTCGGAAGATATCGAACTACGAAGCGGCGCGTCTACGGCTTGCCCGCAGACGCTGCCAGCCGCCCGGCCAGGAAGCGCCGCTCGGTCTCGTGCGTGGCGAGCTCCAGGGCCTGCCGGTAGGCCGCGGTGGCTTCGTCGTGGCGGCCGAGGCGGGTCAGCAGATCGGCGCGGGTGGCGGGGAGTAGGTGGTAGCCGGCGAGTTGGCCGGCGGCTTCTAGGCGCTCGATCTCGACCAGGGCTGCTGCCGGGCCCTCGGCCATGGACAGGGCGACGGCGCGGTTCAAGTCGATCACGGGGGACGGGAACCGGCGTGCCAGCAGGTCGTAGAGCGCCAAGATCTGGCGCCAGTCGGTCGTCTCAACCGAGCTCGCTTCGCCGTGGAGGGCGGCGATGGCCGCTTCGAGGACGAAACGGCTGTCACCCGGGTCGCCGAGCGCGGTCGTCAACCACCGGCGGCCCTCTTCGATTTGCTCCCGATTCCAGCGCGAGCGGTCCTGCTCCGCGAGACGCACGAGGTCGCCCTCGGGAGTCAGCCGCGCCGGGCGCCGGGCTTCGTGCAGCAGCACCAGAGCCAGGAGTGCCTGCGGTTCGGCTCGCCCCGGCAGCAGAGACACGACCAGACGGGCCAGCCGAATGGCCTCGGCGGAGAGCTCGCTTCGCAGGTAGCTCGACCCCGAGGTGGCGGCGTAACCCTCGTTGAAGATCAGGTAGATCACCTGGAGTACGGCGTCGAGCCGCTCGGGCAACTCGGGCGCCGCCGGCACCCGGTAGGGGATGCCGGCACTCTGGATCTTCTTCTTCGCCCGCACCAGGCGCTGGGCCAGCGTCGGCACGGGCACCAGGAAGGCCCGGGCGATCTCCTCGGTCGAGAGCCCCGCGAGGGTGCGCAGTGTGAGCGCCACCTGGGCCTCGCGGGCGAGGGCAGGGTGGCAGCAGGTGAAGATGAGCCGCAGGCGGTCGTCTTCGATCGGCTGGGGATCGAAGTCCGTGTCGAGCACGACGGTTCGGTCCTCGGCCGCGGCGAGCCGCGGCACCCGGTCGGCGAAGCGGCGTTCTCGGCGCAAGCGATCGATGGCTCGAAACCGAGCGGTCGTCAGCAACCAGGCCGCCGGCCGCTCGGGTTCGCCGTCCGCCACCCAGCGCGTGGCGGCGACGAGGAACGCCTCCGCCAGCGCCTCCTCGGCGAGATCGAAATCCCCGAGTTGCCGGATCAGGGTCGCCAAAACGCTCGAGCGGTGGTCCCGAAACGCCCGCTCGAGCGCGGCTTCGTGGGCCGTTCCGTTCATCCGGGGACGTCGAGCACCGGCCGCACTTCGATGTCCGCCATGCCGTGGCGGGCCGAGGGAATCTCGGCTGCAAGGCCCAAGGCCACGTCGAGATCCGCGGCTTCGATCAGGTAGAAGCCGCCCAACTGCTCCTTGGTCTCGGCGTAGGGGCCGTCGGTCGTCAAAACGCGACCGTCGACGACGCGCACCATCGTCGCCGTACTGCTCGGCTGGAGCGCCTCCCCCCCGAGCAGGTGCCCACCGGCCTTGAGGCGCTCGGTGTAGGCCCCGTACTCGCCGAAGATGCGCCCTTGTTCTTCCTCGCCGAGCCCCGCCCAGGCCGCCTCGCGCTCGTAGATCATCAACAGGTATTTCATGGGGTGTCTCCTTTCGTTCGTCGGGTTCATGCTATCGACGAACGGGAGGGGGCGAAATCGACAGGGGGGCGGGAAAAACCGAAACGCCGCGACTCACTCCCCATCCCACTCCCCTACCACCACCCGAATCGCCCTCCCCGAGAAGCCCTTGCGGGCGAGGCTGCGGCCGAGGGCGGCGGGGTCTTTCTTGGAGGAACGGGCGGCCACGGCACGGGCAGCCTCGGTGTCGTCGGCGGGAACGAGCTCGGTCAAGACTTCGCGGGCGAGTTCGCCGGTGACGCCCCGGGCAGCCAGCTCGGCTGCCAAGCGAGAGCGCCCGAGGCCCTTGGTCAGCCGGCCGCGCACGTAAGCGCGGGCAGCGGCGCCGTCGTCGAGATAGCGCCGCCGTTCGAGCTCGGTGAAGGCGGCGGCGATTTCGTCCGGTTCGTAGCCGCGCTGAACGAGCTTGCGCTCGAGCTCGAGCCGGAAGTGGCCGCGTACGGCCAGCAGTTTGACCGCTTGGGCCAGGCAGGAGAGGCGCTCGCGGGTCAGGGTTCGACCTCGAATTCGCCCGCGGCCAGAAGGTCGCCCTCGGCGGAGCCCATGAGCTGGTCTTCCATCTGCTCGCGAGAGATGTCGGCCGTGAACTGCACGCCCTGGATCTTCAAGCGGAATTCGTCCGGGTTGGTGGCCCGCTTCAGGGCCTCTTCCAGAGTGATGAGGCCGTTCCGCCAGAGCTGGAAGAGTGACTGATCGAAGGTCTGCATGCCGTACTGGCTGGTGCCCAGCGAGATCTGCTCGCGGATGAACTTGGTCTTTTCCTTGTTCTCGATGCACTCGCGGATGTACGGCGTGACGATCAGCACCTCCACCGCCGGAACGCGACCGATGCCGTCGGCCCGAGGCACGAGGCGGAGGGAAACGATGGCCTTCAAGACCTGGGAGAGCTGGATGCGGATCTGCTTCTGGTGGTGCGGCGGGAAGACCGAGATGATGCGGTTGACGGTTTCGGTGGCGTCCAGGGTGTGCAGCGTCGAGAACACCAAGTGGCCGGTTTCGGCCGCCAGCAGGGCCGTCTCGATCGTCTCGTAGTCGCGCATTTCGCCGACCAGAATCACGTCCGGGTCCTGCCGCAGGGCGGCGCGCAGGGCGCCCGAGAAGCCGCGGGTGTCGACGTCGATCTCGCGCTGGTTGACGATCGAGCGTTTGTCGCGGTGGAGGAACTCGATGGGGTCCTCCACCGTCATGATGTGCTCGGTGCGGTGCGTGTTGATGTAGTCGATCATCGCCGCGAGGGTGGTCGACTTTCCGGAGCCGGTCGTCCCCGTGCACAGCACCAGGCCCCGGCTCTCGGCGCTGATCTTCTCGAGCACCGGCGGCAGCATGAGCTCCTTGATCGAGAAGATCCGCGCCGGAATCACGCGCAGTACCAGGCCGACGCTGCCGCGCTGCTGGAAGATCGAGCACCGAAACCGCCCGAGGCCCGGGACCGAGTAGGCGATGTCGATTTCGAGCTCTTCCTTGAACCGCTGCTTCTGCCGCGCGTTCATCATCGAGAACGCCATGGCCACGGTGTCTTCCTGCATCAGCCGCTTGACGTCCGTCAGCTGCACCAGCTCGCCGTCGACTCGGATGACCGGGT
>JANRLG010000224.1:0-17210 GCA_033762835.1 Thermoanaerobaculia bacterium | reverse complement strand
CTTGGACCAGCAGCCGGCTCAGGAAGGCGACACTGCCCACCTCCGCCGCCGGCTCCTCGCGGATCACATCGACCTGGTCGAGGAACCGCCGCTTCGGCTCCGTCATCCGAACCAGCGCACTCACGACGCCACCTCGCGGAGGTTCGCCGAGGACTGGTTCACCCCGCTGATCGGGAAGAGGGGGCTTTGGAGGGTGGCGGGCTCACCGAGGCCAAGTTGGAACCCAACTTGGAACCCAACTGGGGTTCGCGGGGCGTGTTTTCCGCACCTTGATGGCGAGTAAGGCCTTTCAGGCGAGTTGTTTGGGGAGTTTCTGGGTGCTCCCGCGGCCGGGAGATAAAAAAAGGGCGGAGACCAGAGGGTCTCCGCCATTAGGGGATGCGAGGCGGGAACGGTCTTTACAAGATCCAGGCCAACGGCTCGCTGCTCCGGCAAGTTTGACCCGGAGACCATCAAGTGTCTATTTTCTCGAGACTTAGAGCGAATCGACGAGAGACGGCTGCGAGCACCTCCCAATAAGGGTCAAGAACGGACCCAAGTGATTGGGTCATCTTGAGACCCTAGGGGTCTAGATTGACCCATTCCGTTTCTTTTTGGACATGGTCCCCGCGGCTCGGGGAATCCGTTTCACCTTTCGGGGAGCTACCACGAAAGGAGCCGCTTCATGTCGAGAGCGACCACTGCCCTTCTCACCTTCTTCTTGGCCTTTACCGTTGCCGCCTCGGAGCCTGCCACGCGCGAGCCCAAGCTCGGGCTCGCCGGGGCGGAACGCCAGCGGCTCATGGCCGAGCTGTTTCCGGCGGTTCTCGAGCATCCGACCCATCGGGCCTTCGTCGAAAAGCAACGGTCCGGCACGGTCGATGCCGCATCGCTCGAGTCTTACCTCGCTTGGCTGCCGATGCCGCCTCTCGAGCTATTCGCGCTTCACCAGGCGCAGAATCACGATTCGACGCCCGTGCCGTCCTCGGTCGACGAGCGCCAGACGCTCTGGATCGCTCTTCACGAGAAGACCGCGCGGGAAATTTATGGCGACCGCTATGTCGATCATCGGCTCGCGGTTCCGCGGCCGGACAAGGGCGACTTCACCCGGAGTGCCGTGACCTTCAACACCAACAACACCGCCGTCGGCACCTACCAACACCTACAGCCCACGGAGTACCAGGGGGAGGTCTCCCTCGCCGTCAACCCCAACAATCCTAACCAGGTGGTCACGGCTGCCAACACCTACCAGAAATGCAGCGGGGAAAAGACCCAGGCGATCGGCTCCTCGCCCGACGGCGGCAAGAGTTGGACCTACACCTGTGCCCCGCCGAGCTCGGCGTGGGGGCTTGGAACCTGCCCCGCAGGGGCCGAAATTCTGGCGGCCGACCCGGCCGTCGCCTGGAACGGCTCGAACGAGGTGTTCCTGAACCACCTCGTGGTCTGCCGCGTCTCCGACAACGACGTGCGCACCGCGGTCGTGACCCTCCGTTCCCAGGACGGCGGCGTGACCTGGACTCCGTACGGCCTGGTCGAAAACGGCTGGCCGTCCCAGGAGAGCAACGACAAGAACATGTTCGCCATCGATACGACTCCGAGCAGCCCCTACTACAACCGGCAATACTCCTGCTGGCACCGTGGCCCGCGCGCCGTCGTGGCGTACTCGGCAACCGGTGTCGGGTGGTCGAAGAAGGTCTTCGACGTCCCGGCCAACTCGTTCAAGGGGATCTTCGGCTGTGATCTCGCCGTCGGCAAGGACGGCGTCGTTCACCTCGTCCTCAATTCGGACGACTCGAACCAGCCAGGGCGCCTGGTGTACCTGCGCTCGGAGAACGGCGGGGTAACCTGGTCCAACGAGCTCTGGTTCGCGGGCATCGAGCTGCCCTTCAAGGCCAGCGCGGACGCCCAGGACCACCGCGGCATCTATCCCTTCGCCTCGATCGACGTCGACCGCTCGAACGGCGCTTGCGCCGGCAACCTTTATGTCGTCTACGGCGACAAAGCGGAGGGCGCGACTGCGAACACCGCGGACGTCTTCCTGCGGGTCTCCGAGAACGGCGGCGCCAACTGGTCGGCGCCGGTCAAAGTGAACGACGACGGCCTCGCGAACCGGGTGCAGTTCCATCCGGCTCTCGCGGTCGACCCGTCGAACGGCCACGTGTACGTCGCCTGGTACGACGCCCGGAACAGCTCGACCAACAAGGCGGTCGAGATCTACGCGGCGCGGTCGAGCGACTGCGGGGCGAGCTTCGAAGCGAACGTGCGGGCCACGTTCCCGAGCAGCGACTTCCGCAATTTCGTCACCCGGGCCTCGAACGAGAACACGCTCGACAACCTGGGCGCCAACCCGAACCAGTTCGGTGAATACATGGGGATCGGTGCCGCCCAGGGCAAGGCCTACGTTGCTTGGACGGACTCCCGGGAGTTCTACCCGAGCTACACCACCCGCGCCGAGAAAGAGAACATCGCCTTCTCCCGCGTGGACTTCGCCGCCCAGTGCGGAAACGGCATCCGCGAGAGCACCGAGGTCTGCGACGGCAGCGCCGTGGGCGGCAAGACCTGCGCGAACCTGGGGTTCCCAGGCGGGACGCTCGGCTGCTACAACGACTGCCGCGCCTTCTACACCGGCGGCTGCACCGGCGAGCGGTTCTTCTCGAGCGAGATGTACGACGGCAGCGTCGCGGTCTCCGGGGGCGGCACGGTGATCGTTTCGGACAGCTGGGACGGCTTCGGGATTCGTGTGGGCGACTCGGGCTCGAACGGCACCCGGCGGGGTTTTCTGTCCTTCGACACCTCGGAGATCCCCGATGGCGCCGTGATCACGTCGGCGACGCTCCAGCTGCACCGCTCCGCGGTGGTGGGAACCAACCCGTTCTCCGCGGGGCTCGGAGGTCTCACGATGTCGCTCTCCCACGCCTTCGGCGGCGACATCGCCCTCGAAGCCGAGGACTTCGATGCTCCGGCGCTCCTGACCGGCCTCGGCTGCACCCTGAGCGTTCCGGCGGGGGATCACGACCTCGCGCTGTGCAAATTCGGCGCGACCGCCCTGACCAAGATCAACAAAACCGGGCACACCCAGATCCGCCTGGGCTTCAACACGCTCACGAACGGCAACGAGGAGGACGACTACATGTCCTTCTTCGACGGTGCTGCGCTCGGGGCCATCGACCGTCCGCTCCTCGTCGTCGAGTGGTGAGAAAGGAGATCGTCATGACCTTCTACCGCCGGCTGCTCTCGGTCGCCCTTTTCGCCCTGGCCCTGGGTGCCGTGGCCGACGAACCGCGAACCGGCCTTGCCGGGCCCGAACGCCGAGCCCGGGTGGTCGCCCAGTTCGACACCGTGGTCGCGAGCCCCGTCTACCGGGAGTTCGCGGCCCTCGAGGCGGCGGGCAAGGTGGACGCCGCGGCTCTCGAGTCCTACCTCGAGTGGTTGCCCGTGCCGCCCGCCGAGCTCGACGCCCTCTACCGCGAGCTGCGGTACGACATGGGGCCTGTTCCCCAAGCGGTCGACGAACGCCAGACGTCGTGGGTGAAGCTTCACGAGGCAGAGGCCCGCGAGCTTTACGGCGACCGCTACGTGGACTTCCGGTTGGGGATCGCCAAGGGGGGCGGTGCGCGGGCGCTACCCTTCGCCGTCCAGTTCACCGACAACAACAACGCCATTGGAACCTACCAGCGGTACGAACCGGACAAGTATCAGGGAGAGGTGTCGGTCGCCGTCAACCCCGGCAACCCGGACCAGGTGATCGTGGCCTCGAACTCCTGGGGCAACATTCCTGGGCTGTGCGCCAGCGAAGACACGCTGGCGATCGGCGCCTCCCAGGACGGCGGGCAGAGTTGGACCTACACTTGCGCGCCGCCCTCCGCGGGCTACTTCCTCGGAACTTGCCCCGCGGGCGGGAGCGTCCTGGGCGGTGACCCGGTCGCGGCTTGGAACGGCTTCGGTTACGCCTTCGTCAACTACGTCGTCTTCTGCCACGTCTCGAGCAACGATGTCCGTGGCGCGATCGTCACCATCCGGTCGCTCGACGGCGGCGCGACGTGGCAGATCCACAGCCTGATCAGCAATGGCTGGAGCTCGTTGGACTACAACGACAAGCCGATGTTCACGATCGACACCAACCCCGCGAGCCCGTACTACAACCGGCAGTATTCCTGCTGGCACCGCGGCGCGAAGGCGGTCACGGCGTACTCCGCGAACGGCCAGTTCTGGGCCGTCCAGGAGTTTCCGATCGGGATCAACATCTCCTCGTACTACGCCTGCGACGTCGCGGTTGGGCCGAACGGTTCGGTGCACCTGGTCTTCAACTCCGACGACACCAACCACCCGGCGCGCATCAACTACTTCCGCTCCGACAACGGGGGCGTGTCGTGGACTCCGATCAAGTTCGTGGCGGGGCTCAAACTGGTGCCCTACCAGAAGCCGGCGGCGCAGGACCAGCGCGGCATCTTCCCCTTCGCCGCGATCGACGTCGACACCACGGGCGGCCCGTGTGCGGGGCGGATCTACGTGGCCTACAGCGATTACGCCGCGGGGGAGACGGTGAACTCGACGGACGTGTTCCTGCGCAGCTCGGCCGATGGTGTGCTGTGGTCGAACCCGGTCAAGATCAACGATGACGGCCTCGCCGGTCGCGTTCAATTCCACCCCGCGATGCGCGTCGATCCCGCCAGCGGCGACGTCTTCGTCGCGTGGTACGACGCCCGCAACAGCGCGACCAACCGCGCCGTCGAGATCTACGCGGCCCGCTCGCTCGATTGCGGCGCGAGCTTCGAGCCCAACGTGCGGGTGACGAGCTACAGCACCGACTTCCGCAACTTCGTCACCCGTGCCTCGAACGAGAACTCGACCGACAACCCGCTGTTCAACCAGAATCAGTTCGGCGAGTACATGGGGCTCGACGCCGCCGGGGGCCGGGCCTACGTCTCCTGGGTCGACACCCGTGAGTTCTGGCCCAGTTGGACCGACCGGCCGGAGAAGGAAAACCTGGGCTTCAGCCGGATCGACTTCGGGGCGAGCTGCGGCAACGGACTGCGGGAAGGGCTCGAGGTGTGCGACGGTGCGGACCTAGCCGGCAAGTCGTGCACCAGCCAGGGCTTCCCGGCGGGAGGCGCCCTCACCTGTTACGCCGATTGTCGCGGTTTCTACACCGGCAACTGTTTCGGGGAACGTTTCTACTCGATAGAGACCCACGACGGCAGTGTCGAAGCCGGTTATCTCGGGTTCCTCTCGGCGACCTCCACCTACGACGGCTACGGGGTCCGCCTCGGCGACACGGCCTTCGATGGCCTACGCAGGGGGTTCCTGTCCTTCGACACCGCCGCCATCCCCGACGGCGCCACCATCACTTCCGCGACGCTCCACCTGTACCGCGCCTCCTTGGTCGGCCTGAACCCCATGGCGGGCGGCTTCGGCGCCGTCTCGATCGCCATGTCTCACGCCTTCAACGGCAACGTGGCCTTGGAGGCGGCGGACTTCAGTGCAGCTTCTTTGGGCACCGCCGGCTGTACGCTGTCGAATCCCCCGGGCGACCACGGCGAGGCCCTGTGCACGCTGTCGGCGGCCGGTTTAAACCTGATCAACAAAACCGGGCACACCCAGTTCCGGATCTCGATGGCGGCATCGAACGGCAACGATCAGGGCGACTACCTGGTCTTCTTCGACGGCGCTTCGCTCGGGGCGATCTACCGGCCGATGCTGGTCGTGAAGTGGTGAGTCAGGGGACGACGGTGGACCAGGCGTCGAGGTGGCCGCGTTCGAAGTCGTCGGCGAAGACGACCACCGCTTCGCTGGCACCGAGGGACGGCACCGAGGTGCCGATGCGCCGGTAGCCGCGCAGATCGAGGGGCGGCGCGAAGCTCCATTCGCCCGCCCCGCGGGCCGGGCTGCCGGCAGCGGGCTGGCCGTAGCGAGCGAGATTCAAGAAGACCTGGCGGATCGTCCGCGAGCCGTCGGCAAAGAGGCCGGTTCCCGCGTCCCAACGCGGCGGCACGACGCCAGCGAGGCTCGGCAACAAGGGATCGGCCACCAGGCGCAGGGTATCGGCGGTGTAATTGATCAGCTCGCCGGCGTCCGCGGGAATGGCGGCGCCACCGTTCCAGTACAGGTTTCGCGAGAGGGTCCAGAGCGAAGTGGTCTGGCCGGGCGGGGTGTCGGAGAAGTCGTTGCCCCCGCCGCCGCCCGCTCCCATCGTGCCCGTCGGGTCCGACCAGACGTTGCCGACGAGGTGGAGGATGTCGTTGGGCGGATTGTCGCCCTCGGTGTTGAAGCGGAAAGCGAACGCGAGAGCCGGCAAGTCTCCGACCACGGTGTTGTAGTGGAAGTCGATGCCCTGACCGCCTTTGACCCCGAAGACGGCGCGCATCGTGTTCGCCGAGTCCCCGAGGAAGAGGTTCGAGTGGATGGCAACGCCGTGCGCTTCGAAGTAGGGCTGGCCGTCTTCGCCGACGAGCAGGAAGTTCGAGCCGCTCGAGCCTTCCCAGTGCAGGAAGATGTTGCGCTCGACGGTGATGTTCTCGGCACCCAGGTAGCTGTCGTCGGTGCCGTTCGAGTCCTTGATCACGACGTAGCTCGAGGTGTCGTTGCCGACCGGTCGACCGCTGCCGGCGAAGTCGTTGAAGAAGACGTTCTCGCGCACGATCACGCCTTCGACGCTGTTGATGTCGATGTGCTCGTCCGAGCCGGATTGGTTATAGAAGAGGTTACCCTCGACCGTGATGTCGCGGGCACCATTGTTGATTTTGACGAGGTCGTTGTTCCAGCTGTCGTGGATGACGTTGTTGCGCAGGGTGACGAAGGAGACCGCCATTTCGCCGCCCGGCGAGCCGATCAAATCCTGGATCTGGATCACGAGAGCCCCGGCACCCGGTCCGGAGTGAGCAATGTCGAAGCCCTCGAGCGTGACGCTCCTGCAGGTATAGCAGGTGACCACCACGTCAGTGTTCCGCAAGCGCGCCTGGTAGGGCACTTCCGAGCGCAGCACGAGCGGCGACGGACCGTCGTCGAGCCGAACGCGGCCGTTGTACGTGCCGGGGGCGACGAGGATGGTGCTGCCCGCGGGCACCGATGCGAGGGCGTGGTTGATCGTGGCCCAGGGTGCCGCCGCGGAGCCCGTGCCCGTGGTGTCACTGCCGGTCGTGGCGACGTGGAAATCGGCCGCGAAGGTCGGTAAGGCGGCTGCGACCAGGAAGCTCGCGGCGAGGACGAAGTGACGGTAACGCATGGCTGCGGAGCCTAGCAGCCGGCCGGGCTTCCTGCCGAGGCCGCGCGGTCACCCCAGCTCGCCGAGCTCGGTCTCCAGCCGCTCCCACTCCGCCATCAGGGACTCGATCTTCTCCTTGAGCGCCTTCTGCTCGTTTTCGAGCTTCTGGATCTCGCCGCGAGCGGCGCGGTCGAAGAAGGTCGGATCGCAGAACGCCTCGTTGATCTCGCCGATGCGCGCTTCGGCCTTCTCGACCGCTTGCGTCGTTTCGTCGCGACGGCGTTCCAAGTCCCGGCGCCGTTTTTGGAGCTCTTTCTCTTCGGCCGGGGTTGGCGCGGGTTTGGCTTTGTCCTTCGCCTTGTCGCGTTTGACCTTGAGCAGCACCGCCTCGGCGTCGAGGTGATCGTCGCCGCAGGCGAGCAGGTACTCCTCGTAGTTGCCCTTGAAGTCGTTGATACCGCGCGGGGAGATTTCGACGATGCGCTCGGCCAGCTCGGAGACGAACCAGCGATCGTGGGAGACGAAGATCAGCGTGCCGTCGTAGGCCTTGAGGCCGCGCACGAGGGCTTCGATGGCTTCGAGATCGAGGTGGTTGGTGGGCTCGTCGAGCACCAGGACGTTGGGCTTTTCGACCGCCATGCGGCTGAAGACGAGCCGTGCCGCTTCGCCGCCCGACAGGCTGCCGACGCCCTTCTTGACGTCATCGCCGGAGAACAACACGGCGCCCAGGTGCGCGCGCACGAAGCCGATGGGCTCGAGCGGGCAGGTTTCCCACAGCCAGGCTTCGACGCTCTGGCGACCGGATTCGGCGAGCACTTCCTTGTGGTCCTGGGCGAAGTAGCCGGGGTAAACCTCGTAGCCCCACTCGGCCTTGCCGGCATCGGCCTTGACCTCACCCATGGCGATCTTGAGCAGCGTCGACTTGCCGATGCCGTTGGGCCCGATGATCGCCACCCGATCCCCGCGCCGGATCGTCAACGTCACGTTCTCGAGCACCTTCTTGTCACCGTAGGACTTGGCGAGGTCTTCGACGATCAGCACGTCCTTGCCCGTGGGCCGCCGCTGCTGGAACTTGAAGTTCGGGTAGCGGCGCGAACTCTGGGGCAACGCCACCAGCTCCTCGGCCATCTTCTCCATCAGGCGGACTTTGCTCTGGGCCTGGCGCGCCTTGGTCGCCTTGGCCTTGAATCGGTCGACGAAGGTCTGATGGGTGGCGATCTTCTTCTCGAGCTTCTCGTTCTCCTGCTCGCGGCGCTCGCGGTTTTCGACCTTGGCTTGGTCGAAGTAGGAGTAGTTGCCGGGGTACACCGTGACCGTCTCGTAATCGACGTCGACGATGTGGGTACAGACGTTGTCGAGGAAGCGGTGGTCGTGGGAAACCACGAGCGCGGTGCCGGTGAAGCCGACGAGGAACTTCTCGAGCCAGCGGATCGAGAGGATGTCCAAGTGGTTGGTGGGCTCGTCGAGCAGCAACACGTCCGGCCCCGCGGCCAGCACCTGGGCGAGCAACACGCGCAACTTGAAGCCGCCGGAAAGCGTCGACAGCGGCTGCCGGTGGACCTCGGTGGGAATGCCCAAGCCTTCGAGAATCTCGCCCGCCCGCGCCTCGAGGGCGTAACCGTTGTGGGCGAGGATGACGTCTTCGAGCTCGGCGTAACGATCGGCGTCGAAGTGCTCGTGGGCGTTGGCCAGGAGCTCCTCTTTCGCGGTCATCGCGGCCCACACCGTGTGGTCGCCCATCATGGCGACCTCGAGGATGGCGTTGTGCTCGAACTGGAAATGATCCTGCTTGAGCACCCCGAGTTTAATTCGCTTGGGCAGCGACACCGTGCCCGCCGAGGGCAACTCGTCCCCTGCCAAGATCTTGAGCAGGGTGGACTTGCCGGAGCCGTTGGCACCGACCAACCCGTACCGGTTGCCGGGGTTGAACTGGATCGAGACGTCTTCGAAGAGCGTCTGGGGGCCGAAATGTTTGCCGAGACCGGAGACCGCAATCATGGGACCGCGAAGGATAGCAGGGACGGACTCACACCATCGCCTTCGATTCGATATCCGGGTTCGCCCGCACGAACGCCGCGAGGTGCGGCGCGTAGCTCGCGAAGGGCGGCGCCGTGATGCCGGAGCCGGCGAGATCCGCCTGGGTGTTGTCGCTGGTGTAGCGCGTCGGGTGAACGAAATAGTCGACCGAGGCCGCGGGAATCTGCATCAACCGGTACACCCCGGGAACGTAGCGCAGCGTCCACTTGGCGAGCCCTTTGGGCATGGGAATTCGCAGGACCCGCCGACCGGTCGCCTGGGCGGTGACGCGCAGGATCTCGTCGACGGTGAGCGGATTCGGCTCCGCCAGCTGGTAGACCTTGCCCTTCGACTGTGGCAGTCCCGAGAGGTAGAGCAGGGCGTCGAGCACGTAGTCGCGCGGAATGACGTTGACGACGTGGTTCTTAGGATTGCCGGGCACGGGCAAGAAAGCCAGGAAGGTCGGCTGCTTCAACAACCAACGGATGACGTAGTAGGGCCCGTCGAACTTCTGGGTGGCGCCGGTGTGGCTGTCGCCCACCACGATCCCCGGGCGGTAGATGGTCACCGGCAGGCCGGCCTTCATCCGCTCCTGAACGTCCACCTCGGCCAGGTACTTGGTCTCTTCGTAGAAGTTCTGGAACGTCTGGCCCTTGATCAGGTCGGCCTCGGTGAACGTTCCTTCGTAGCGGCCCGAAACGTAACAGGTGCTGACGTAGTGGAAGCGCTCGAGCCGCGGGCAAGCGGCCGCGAAGTCCAGCGTGTGGCGGGTACCGTCGACGTTGACCTTCATGGCGAGCTCGCGAGTCACCGAGAGGTCGTACACCGCCGCCAGGTGGAAGATCTCGGTGACGTCCTCGGCCGCGCTCGGCGGGAGCCCGAGGCCCGGGGTCGTGATGTCGCCGAGGGCGATCGCGATCCGCCCCTTGACGCCTGGGTGCGCCGCCTCGAGCTCCGCCGCACGGCGGCGTGCCAAGTCCTCGAACTTCGGCTGCACGAGACACAAACCGGTCGCCGCCGGGGAACGCTCGAGCACGCGCCAGAGAAGCTCGGAGCCCAGGAATCCCGGGAAGCCGGTGAAGAAGATGGTCGCCATGGTTGGGTCCTTTCGGGAGCCAACCCTAGCAGAGATGCCGCACCGCGGCTAGGCGGCGGGGTCCGACCCGAGGTCGGGAAGTTCCGCGGGAGAGCGCCGAGCCCAGGTCGCCGGCGAGCGGGCCGGGCAGGAGGGTAGGCAGTAGATGCCCGTCGTCCGCACGCCTGTCCAGAAGACGCCGTCGCAGCGGGCGTCCCGGGCAAGCATGCTCGCGAACCGCGCCGCGAACTCGGTTTCAGCCATGGCCGTAGAGCCGCTGGGCCTCGGCGTAAGACAGGGCCTCCGGCCACGCCGGAAAGACTCCAGCGAGCACCTCTTGCGCCGCCTTGCGGGCGGCACCGAGGGCAACCCCGGCGAGGCGCGAGCCGAGGCTCACGCGGGCGACGCCCAGGCTGCGAAGCTCCGCCAACGGAGGGCAACCGGCTTGGGCGAGGACGTTGAGCGGTGCGGCGATGCCCTGGGAGAGCTGGCGGATGGTGTGAGCGTCAACGACCCCAGGAACGAAGATTCCGTCGGCTCCCGCGTCGAGGTAAGCCGCGGCCCGCCGGAGGACCTCGGACAGGCGGCCCGCGGGCTCGCCCACCTGATCGAGAAAAACGTCGGTCCGCGCGTTGATGAAGAGCCGAACGCCTTCCTGGTCAGCGACCCGACGAGCCGTCGCGATCAGCTCACACTGCGCACCGGTATCGCGCAGCGGCGAGTCTCCCAACCCCGGAGAGTCTTCGAGGTTGATGCCGACGGCCCCGGCGGCGAGCACGCCCTGGACGGTTTCGGCCACGTCCGCTGGCTGGCCCGCACCGTAACCACTCTCGATGTCGGCGGTCACCGGCAGAGAGACCGCGCGGACGATCCGTCGCAACGCGGCCAAGGCCTCTGCGCGCTCGATCTGCTGACCATCCGCCCACCCGAGAGACCAGGCGAGTCCAGCACTGGTCGTAGCGATGGCGCGGGCGCCGAGGCTCTCGGCCATCCGCGCGCTCCCGGCATCCCAGGCGTTGAGGAGCAGCAGGGGTTCTCCGGTGTGGAGACGGTGGAGAGCTTCGGCGCGGTCTTGGATGTTCATAGGCGGTGACCTCCGCCGAGAATGGTAGTCAGTCCGCCCGCTTAACGCTTCCGCCCACCTCCAGCCGAATTCCGCGCTCGCACGGTCGCGTATTACCGGCCCTTCCAGACCGGCGGGCGCTTCTCGAGGAAGGCCGCGACGCCTTCCTGCTTGTCCTCGGTCGAGAAGCACAGGCAGAACAGGTCACGCTCGTACATCACGCCCTCCTCGACCGGCATCCGAGCCGAAGCGCGCACGGCTTCCTTGGCGACGGACAGAGTCAGGGGGCTCATGCTGGCGATGCGCTGAGCGAGCTCGAGCGTCTTCGCGCGCAGCTCGTCGGCCGGGAAGACCATTTCGACGAGACCGATGCGCAGCGCCTCAGCGGCGTCGATCATGTCGCCCGACAGCACCAGACGCAGGGTCTGGCCCATGCCGATCAGGCGCGGCAGGCGCTGAGTGCCACCGCCGCCGGGGATCAGGCCGAGCTTGATCTCGGGTTGGCCGAAACGAGCCTTGTCCGAGGCGATGCGCAGGTCGCAGGACGAGGCTAGCTCGCAGCCGCCGCCCAGGCAGAAGCCGTTGATCATGGCGATCACCGGTTTCGGGAAGCTCGACATGATGTCGAAGACCCGCGGCGACGCCATCGCCTCGCGTTGGTCGAACGGGCTGCGGCCCTCGAACTCGGAGATGTCGGCGCCCGCGATGAACGACTTCTCGCCGGCTCCGGTGATGACGACGACCCCGATCGAGTCGTCCTTGGCGATCGCCTCGAGCTCGACGAGCGCTTCGTCGCGCACCTGCTGGTTGAGCGCGTTCAGCTTGTCCGGGCGGTTGATGGTGAGGATCGCGACGCGGCCCTCGGTTTCACGCAGGATGGTCTTATCCATCGGAGCTCTCCGGGAGGTTGGATTTTGAGGTCGGAAAAGAGGCCGACTCGGAGAGGCTAACACGGCCACGTAGCCCGAGCTCGCTTGACGCAGTTTCCCATCTACGTGACGATGGCACCATGCCGCGGGTACCCCTTTCTGCCGACACTCCGCTCGAAGTCGAAGACCTCTGGCTCGCGGGTCTGCGGGCTCAGGGGCCCGCTTGGTCCTCGAGCCGGATGGCCGAGCTCTCCGACTTCTGCCGTCAGGCGGCGAAAGAGGCGATCCGGCGCGCCCACCCCTCGGCGACCCCCGCTGAACGCGACGAGATCCTGATGCGGGAGCTGTACGGCGATCCGGAGCTGGCCGCGACCGTTGTCGAACGGCGGCGGTCGCTGGGTTTTTATGATTGACCTCTGGCGAGCGTTGCTCCCGGTGATCGAAGCGCTGGAAGTCGTGGGCGTCGACTACGCCATTGGTGGTTCGGTGGCCAGCAGCTTCCTGGGCGTCGCCCGTGCAACGCAGGACGCTGACCTCGCGGTCGATTTGCGGCTCGCCGACGCCGAGCGCTTCATCACGGCTCTCGGGTCGTCCTTTTACGCCGACCTGGATCGCGCCGAACAGGCGATCCGTGGACGCCGAAGCTTCAACGTGATCCACCTGCCCACGATGTACAAAGTGGACCTGTTCATCACCCCGAACACGCCGTTCGCGCGCTCCAGCTTCGCGCGCCGGGTATGGCTCGAGGTTCCGGAGATCGCGCGACAGGTCGCGGTGACCTCACCGGAAGACATCGTTCTCCACAAACTGCTCTGGTTTGCAGCGGGAAACCAGGTCTCCGACCGGCAGTGGTACGACCTTTCCGGCGTGCTTCGTATTCAGCGTGACCGGCTGGACCGCGTCTACTTGGAGCAGTGGGCCGAAACGCTCGGCGTAGCGGGCTTGCTCCGCCGAGCGCTGACCGAGGCCGATCCCGACTAACTCGTCACTTCCCCCACAACTCCCGCAACCGGTCGTCGCGGCCGCAGCCGCGGCGGTACCGCTGGTAGTGCTCGGAGTTGGTCAAGTAGAAATCCTGGTGGTAGACCTCGGCGGCGTAAAACGGGCTGCGCGGCAGGAGCTCGGTGGCGATCGTCTTGCCGAATTTTTCGGCGAGAGCATCGCGGGTGCGTTCCGCCGTGGCCTTCTCGGCGTCGTTGCCGAAAAAGAGCGCCGAGCGGTACTCGGGCCCCAGGTCGCAGAACTGGCCATTGGCCTGGAGCGGGTCGATGTTCTTCCAGAACACCGCGACGAGTTGGTCGAAGGTGACCTTCTTGGGGTCGTAGATCACCCGCACGGCCTCGGTGTGGCCGGTTTTGCCGGTGCCGACGTCGTAGTAGAGCGGGTCGACCGTGGAGCCGCCACTGTAACCGGAGATCGCAGCAACCACGCCGTCCTTTTTCTCGAACGGCCCCTCCATGCACCAGAAACAACCCCCGGCGAAGACGGCGTCGGTCAGCTCGCCGCTCTTGACCCGGGCTTCGAGTTCGGCGGGCACCACGTAACGAGCCTTGTCGTCTTCCCCCTGCACCTGGCCGCAGGCGAACAACAAGGCGGCGGCGGAAAGCAGCAACGTACGGCGCATGGTAGACCTCATTTCGTGGGCGTGAAGACGAGCGAGACCGAGTTGATGCAGTAACGGAGTCCGGTGGGCGCCGGGCCATCGGCGAAGACGTGGCCGAGGTGGCCGCCGCAGCGGGCGCAGTGCACCTCGTCGCGCAGCATGCCGTGGGACGAGTCCACCTCCTGGGCCACGCGCCCCTCGGCGACGGGCCGGGTGTAACTCGGCCAGCCGGTGCCGGAGTCGAACTTGTCACCGGAAGCGAACAACTCGAGGCCGCAGGCCGCGCAGCGGTAGACGCCGGCCTCGTGGTGATCCCACAAGCTGCCAGAGAACGCGCGCTCCGTACCCTGCTCACGCAGGACGCGGAACTGCTCGGCCGTGAGCAGCTTGCGCCAGTCCTCGGGAGACTTTTCGAGCTTCTCGACGACGGCGGGACGGGGATCGAGTTCGATGGCCGCGGCCTTCGGGGCCTCGGGTGCAGCGGCCCCGGTACAGGCCACGGCGGAAGCGGTCAGGAGAACGGTGGCGAGAAAACGGCGACGGTCGAAGTTCATGGCACCTCCACGAGGGAGAAGTGTGGCCGAAGTTGGGGAGTTCCCCAAGAGGAGCTTCTACTGGTGCCGCCACTCCGGGCGGCGCTTCGCCAGAAACGCCCCCAAGCCCTCGTTCATGTCCGCCGTCGCGGCCAGCTCGTCGAGGTACAGGCGCTCGCACTCGGCGAGGGCGGTGGGGGCGGGCAAGGTTTCCCCGGCCCGGACGGCGCGTTTCGTCAGATGGAGCACGGTGGTGGATTTCGCGAGCAAGCTGCCCGCGAGCTCTTCGACGGCGGCTTCGAGAGTCTCCCGGGGCACGAGGCGGGAGACGAAGCCGTGGCGTTCGGCCTCGGCGGCGGTGGTGATGCGGCCGGTCGTGAGCAAATCGAGCGTCCAAGCCCGGCCGTATCTGTTCGGGTAGAACGCCGCGGCGAGCGGCGGAAAGCAGCCGAGCTCGATCTCCGGCTGGCCGAAGCGGGCCTCTTCCGCCGCCACCACGAAGTCGCAGCTGCCCGCGAGCTCCATGCCGCCGCCCAGGCAGTGGCCCTGGACCTGGGCTATCGACAAGGCAGGCAGAGCCGCGAGCCGCGTGCAGACGCGGTGGAAACGGGCGAGCATGAGCTCGATTTTGTCCGGAGTGTGGTCTTCGACGGCGACGCCGGCGGAAAACGCCTTGGGGCCGGCCCCGCGCACGATCACCACGGCGAGCCCAGGCGCCGCGGCCAGGCGGTCGAGGGCGCCGTCGAGCTCGGCCAACGTGCCGAGATCCAGGATGTTGAGCGGCGGCCGGTCGATCGTCAGTGTCGCGCGGCGGTCCTGGAGGTCGAGTTGGACGGTCATTTGGGGCACTCCACGGCGGCCAGGAAGTCCCGCCACAGGGTGGCCTGGGCGGCGAAGGTGGTCAGGTTCTCGGGGTGCCACTGGACGGCGCGCACCCACCAGTCGGGATCGTCGAGAGCGATGGCTTCGGTCAGGCCATCCGGGGCCGCAGCCACGGCCAGCAGATCCTGGCCCAAATTCTTGATGCCCTGGTGGTGGCGGCTGTTGACCCCCGGCCCGGCCCCGGTCAAGACGGTGCCGAGGCGGTGGCTCGGCAGGGTGACGGCGACGCCATGGGCGAGCGTTTCCTGAGTGTCGGTGACCGAGTGGGCGACCGCCGAGGGCCGTTGCAGCGTCAAGTCCTGGTACAACGTGCCGCCCTGGAAGACGTTGACCATCTGGAGGCCGCGGCAGATCGCCCACACCGGGGTCCGGGCCGCGCGGGCTCCAGTCAGGAGAGCGAACTCCATGGCGTCGCGCTCGGGAGTCGTCTCGACGCCGGCCTCGGGGATCACTTCTTCGCCGTAGCGCGCAGGTTCGATGTCGTCGCCGCCCGCGAGCACCAGGCCCGCGGCCTGCGCCGCGAGGGCGCCGTAGTCCTCGCCGTGGCCCGGCTCGAGCAGCCGGATGCGCTCGGCGGGCACGCCCATCTCGACCAAAGCCGCCCGGTAGGCCGGGGCCTTTTCGCCTTCGATGCCGCCCAGGGAGATGACGACGGGGCGGCTCACACGCGCTCCACGAGGGCCGCCACCCCCATGCCGCCGGAGACACACAGGGTGGCGATGCCGCGCCGGCCGCCGCGCGCCGCGAGGCCGTGAAGCAGCGTCACGAGAATGCGCGTGCCGGTGGCGCCGATGGGGTGGCCGAGGGAAATGGCGCCGCCGTCGGGGTTGACCCGTTCGGGATCGAACGGCAAGTCCTTCAAGCACGCCAGTACTTGGCTCGCGAAGGCCTCGTTGAGCTCCACCTGGTCGATGTCGTCGCCGTTCAAGCCTTGCCGCTCGAGTAGCTTCCGACACGCCGGCACGGGCCCGATGCCCATGATGCGCGGGTCGACACCGACCACTTCCCAATCGACCAGCCGGGCGACCACGGGCAGGCCGAGCCGGGTCGCCGCGGCCTCCGACGCCACCAGAATCGCCGCGGCACCGTCGGTGATGCCGGAGGCGTTGCCCGCGGTCACCGTGCCGTCGGGGCGGAAGACCGGCTGGAGCTTGGTCAGCTCCGCGGGGGTGACGCCGTCCCGCGGGTGCTCGTCGGTCGAAATCGTCACCGTGCCCTTCCGGCCCGGCACGTCGATCGGGGCGATCTCGGCGACGAAACGGCCTTCGCCGCGGGCGCGTTCGGAGCGGTTCTGGCTCGCGAGTGCCCAGGCGTCCGCGGCCTCGCGGCCGATGCCCGCTTCCACCGCCAGCTCCTCCGCCGTCTCGCCCATGACGAGCTTCGACAGCGGATCGTTGAAGCCGTCCCGATACATGCCGTCGACCAGCTCGTCGTGGCCCATGCGGTAACCCCAGCGGGCGCGCGGCAGGAAGTACGGCGTGTTCGACATGCTCTCGGTACCGCCCGCGAGCACGACCTCGGCTTCGCCGCACAGGATCGTGCGCGCCGCCGACAGCACGGACTGGAGACCAGAGGCGCAGGCCTGATTGACCGTGAAAGCCGGGCGATCGACCGGCACGCCGGCCCGGTAGCCGATCTGCCGTGCCGTGTTCGGCCCGCCGCCGGCCTGGCGACCGTGGCCGAAGATCACCTGATCGACCGCTGCCGGGTCGAGTCCGGCGCGGGTCAAGCAAGCCACCGCGGCGGCGGTTCCGAGGTCGGCCGCGGACAACGTCGCCAACGCCCCGCCGAATTTGCCGATGGGGGTGCGTACGGGCGCGGCGAGCACGAGGGGAGTGCGGGTCATGGGGTCTCCTGCGAAGATCGAAGAATCGGCCGACACGGAGGTCGGCCGCGACAGGGAACGAGGGTGGTAGGGCACCCATCTTACGTTTCGGGTCGCATCGCCGGCCCGGGTCGCCCCGCCCAACCCAGTCGCGGCCGCCCACA